>NJEG01000009.1 GCA_002254565.1 Candidatus Altarchaeales archaeon ex4484_2
AAACTTGTGATGCAGACCTACAAACTAGCACTACAACAACAAACACCAACACAAATACTGCAGGCGATAACTATGGGACACTAGATAAACCGTCAAAGCTTAGTATTTATTCAATAGTGGAGTAATTAATAAAAAAAAGGGTGTTTTTTATGGTATTTGGTTTAGGTAAGGGGCATATCGAGATTCTACTGGACAGATATGATTTTTCTCCAGGGGATAAAATAACGGGAAAGGTTTCTCTTAAACTTAAGAAGCCTGTGAACGCTAAGCAGTTAAGGATTGTTTTAGTCGGGGAGAAGACCAGTAAATCATATAAGTCTAGCGGAGGCAGATCAAGTCACAAGGAAATCATCCATAGGTTTGAGATGCCTCTTGACGGGGAAAAGGAGTACAATGGAGGTGAGTACCCATTTGAGATAAAGATCCCGGGCAATGTCCTGCAGACTGATTTAGTACCTGAAGGTGCTGTAGGGGAGGCTGTGAAGGCACTCAATTTTCTCTCAGGAGCATCCACAAGGATTAACTGGTATATCCAGGCTTCACTGGACGTTCCAAGGGGTTTTGATGTAACAAAGAAGGTGCAGATTACCGTCGGATGACAACACCACTTCCTTCTGATTGGAAGAAACCATAGGTCTGCGTTCGATTCGCTCACCAGGACCTGGGACATTATGCTGTCAGTGTAATGTGAGGAGTCTACACATATAGCCAAAACATGCAACAACCTGTTTTTTTTAATTCCAGGAGTCAGTAGACCTGTGGAATGCCGCGTTTTAATGCTGTCACAGTGTTTTTAAACAAACAATGTAATATATTAAAAAATGTTTAATGCAGTAATCTCGGACACCAAATCATGGAAGAACAGCGTGGATGCAATAGCAGCGTTAATAGATGAAGGGACACTGGACATAGGAGAAGACGGCTTCAAGCTGAGGGCCATGGACCCCTCCCAGATAGCATTAATCGACTTCTTCCTGCCAAAAAAAGCCTTCGAGGAATACAAGGTCGATAAGGAAACCTCCATTGGCATAGACTTCTCTGAGCTATCGAAGATAACCAGAAGATGCCGTCTGGAAGACAACATAGAATTATCGCTTGACTCCAGGTTCAGCATGAAGTTCAGCGGCGAAACAACCAGGAAATTCGATATCTCAGTTATAGACTCCACATCATCACCACCAAAGGAGCCGAACATCGACTTCACCGTGGAGATAAAGATTGGAGCCAGCATCCTCAAGGAATCATTGAAGGATGCAGAGCAGATAAGCAATCACGTTGCACTACTGGCGGATAAAGACTTTGAGATAACCGCTGAAGGCGATACCGGATCAGTTGATATCAAAATACCCTCTGACAGCATCCTAGGCATGGATATAAAGGAGAAAACAAAATCTGTTTTTTCACTGGACCAGCTGAACAACCTGCTGAAAGCAGCTGATCAGAGCAGCATCATACAATTAAAGCTGAAAAGTGATTCACCCCTCCGCCTGGAATATGCGATAGGAGAAGGTAGGGTCGTTTATTATCTAGCACCAAGGATTGAATCAGTCTAGTTAGCTCTCCCGGAGTCTGATTTTCAGGTCAGCTAAAACATTCATGAACGCTATGAAGGCATCGTGCGGTCGGTCGTATGCGTTAAAGTACTTGTGTACGTCCCCATCATTAAACCACTTAGTGCACATGTAATATAGATGATCTCCTGTCTGCAGCTTCCTCCAGTCCTCAATCAGCTGGTAATCACCGGTTTCCTTGATTTCCTGCTCCATACCATACAATTGTTCCATAGCAGTCTGCTGCATCCGGTTACCCATCCAGGCACTTAAATCTCTTTCCACATCAGCCCAGGATACTATATGGTGTATGTCCAGCTCAGCCATTGGCTTATACGAGCTAAGCACCTCAGAGGGTGTTTTAAAATCATTCCCCCCATCAAGTATCTTCCGGGGAAGGTGCTTGAGGAACTGGAATATCCCTGTATCCTCCCACTGGTGCTCCCCAAATGTTTCATAGTCCATGAACAGGTTGACTACGTTACCGTTTCCGTTAACGGCAGAAACCCACGAAGCGAATTTATCTGCTGTGAGAGGCCACCCCTCCCATGAACGCTCAGAGAACCGGAAGGCGATGTCATCAGATAACCTGTAGTTCTTGAGCATGAGTTTTATCTCCTCCGTAGCTGTTGGCCTGTAAACAAAATTAGGGCTTCTCCAGCCCAGTACACGGTCAGCTCCCTCAGCCAAAACACCATCGTAACCCATTTTCTCAGCTAATTGAGCTACCCTGTTATTGTATATCAACTCAGTATTCCGGAAGACCCTTGGCTTGTAGTTGAATATCTCTTTCATTTGTTTCCTGTGGAGTTCAATCTGCTCCATGAACTCCTTCTCTGAATAAAGGAAGGCAAGAGAATGATAGTATGTCTCATCAAGCAGTTCCACCAAACCAGTGTCCACTAAATCAATAAAGCTCTCCGTCACCTTGGGATAGTATTTCTCGAACTGCTCCAGTACCGCCCCGGTTATGGAGTAACACACCTTGAATCTCCCATCCGTTTCATGGATCAGGTCATAGATGAGGTTGTTGGCTGGTAGATAGCATTTCTCTGAAACCTTTCGGCATATTGCCTCGTTTTTCTCTTCATCGAAGTAGTTTCCACCGTTTCCTATCTCGAAAACATGATATTTTCTGAGTCTGTGTGGCTGGTGAACCTGGAAGTAAAAGCATACGGAGACCATCTTAAGCAGGGAGGGGTTTTTTGTTTAATATAAGGCTGTTATAGAGCTGTATGCATTTCCTGGCAGGTTCATTCCAGCTAAATTTCTTTATCTCCTCCATGCTACCCCCAACCAGCTTGTTTCTCGTATCTGAGTCATATAATACATTGATTATGTTATCAGCTATTCTGTTGATGTCCCAGAAGTCTACTATGATGCAGTTTTTGATTATTTCAGATACCCCCGACTGTTTAGACACTATCACGGGTGTCCCGTTCTTCATTGATTCAAGGGCTGTAATCCCGAAGGGCTCGGATAGGGAGGGCATCACGTAGACGTCAGCCATCCTGTACGCTCTCTCCACATCCTTCTGGGGCATGAAGTCCGCGAAGAACACCTTATCCCCGATACCGAGGTTTGCTGCCTCCTCCACGATGAAGGGGAACATGTCACCGCTTCCAACCATCACGAACCGTATGTTGTCGTCTTTTTCCGCAATCTTTTTAGCAATCCAGAGGAAGTGGTCAGGACCCTTCTGTATAGTCATCCTCCCGACGAAGAGCACTATTTTGTGGTGTTTTTTTATCTTGAATTCCTCGCTGCTGTATGACGGCATATAATCTATTGAGTTGTGGATGACGTGGATTTTTTTCCCATCAATGCCGTAGTGATTCATCACCATGTTTTTGGTGTAGTTGCTGACAGCTATCACAGCATCTGCTTTATGCATCCCATGCCTCTCTACGTTGTAGACTGCCTGATTTGGGTTACCTGCTGTCCGGTCAAATTCTGTGGCATGAACGTGGGCTATTAATGGGGTATTTATTCCCCTCATTTTTGCAATTTTTTTTGCCTCGATTCCCGCAGGGAAAGTCAGCCAATCATGGCAGTGTATCACATCGTACTCTTCTTTGGATGCTATTATTTTCGCTTCCTGTGAGTATCGCATAACCTCGGAAAAAAGGTCTTCCCCGTACATGAGTTTCTCGTCGACTTCGATTTTGGTGTTGTTGTATCTCTCATTAATGTAGGATTCGGAAGAGAGATAGGGTGTCAGGATTGAATCGATTGTCTTGAACTTGATGCTTCCGTTGTCTATGTCGAGCGCTGCTGTGTTCAGTATCTTCATGTAGTTTTCGTTTTTCACTCCCGAGGCTCTTGGCAAAACAAAAACTATTTCTGCATTGTTTCTGCTCAGGCCTCTTGTCAGGCCGTAGCATGCTGTTCCAAGCCCTCCGCTGTTGAATGGTGGGAATTCCCACCCGAACATAAGAATTTTTATGGTTTTTTGCATCTTTTTATGGAATTTTTATTAACTATAACACATTGATTCAAGAAGATATTTTTCGTGCTTATATATATTGTCATGAATATAAAAATGAGGGTCATGTGAGGACAAAAACTGATTAAAAAATATCGGATTTATAGGTTAATCTATCATATTTTTTATAGAAAATCTGATTGTTTTTTGAATAATGTACAATATATATTCTGGAATTAGGTTTATAGGTCTATAAATACCTGCTAAAAAGATATTCTATAATATACTTTAAAAAGATAGTTTCATAAAAGATATTCTTTAAAAGTGTTATTTGATACAATATTTACTGTCAGATTTATTCCTCTATTCCATTATATGAGTTAAAATGAAGATTCTAGGGAAAAAACTGAAATACAACACAGTAACGGTCAGGATAGAAAACCTGGACGACCTCTGGTACCTCAACGGGATAATTAAACCAGACGACCTGGTTAAATCCAAAACCGAGAGAAGGATAAAAACAAAAGACGATATGCAGAGAGACAAAAGCACCCGAAAAACCATCACGTTAACCATCAGAACAGGGAAGACTGAATTCAACCCCGAATCAGGAACCCTCAGGATTCTGGGAGGTATAGAGGAAGGACCGGAGGACATAATCTCCATAGGCTCACACCATACATTCAACCTCAGACAGGGAGACAAGCTCAGAATAACAAAAGAAAGATGGTCTCCTTTGGACCTGGACCAGTTGAGGGACGCTGAGAAAGCATCCCTGAGACCGAAGATACTGGTTACCGTACTAGATGAGGGAGATGCTGTCTTCGGCCTTGTAAGAGAATCAGGTATTAACTACTTCGAGCACTCCAAGAACATCGGGGGTAAACAATACAAGACCGGGAGATATGAAAAAAAGAAGCAATTCTATGGGGAAATAGAATCCTTCATCTCCAACCTGGTGGAAAAAGAAAACATCTCCTCCATCATATTAGCTGGCACAGGATTCGAGAAAAACAACTTCCACCACTTTCTGCAGGAGAAAACCCCGGAACTGGCTAAATTCACATATGTCGAGAATACCGGCTCCCACGGAAGGTCTGGGATAAACGAGGTTATAAAAAAACCTGTCATGGAAAAAATCAACAAAGATATTAATGCAGCTAAGGATATATGGCTGGTTGACCTGCTATTGAAGGAGATAGGGAGAGACTCTAACCTAGCCGTATACGGTACAGGTGATGTCGAACAGGCGATTAATTCGGGAGCTGTTAAGATGCTTGTGGTAAACGACGACCTCTTCCAGAAAGAAAGGTGGAGGATAGAGAAAATGTTGAAGAACGTTAAATCCATGAAGGGAACAACCCATATAGTAAACCACCTGAACGAAGCAGGTAAACAGCTTTCTTCTCTAGGGGGAGTGGGAGCTGTTTTAAGGTACCAGATTAAGACGTGAATTCATTCTATGGTGGCGTGTCTTGCCTTCAAATCCTGCTCCTCAGCTTTTAGCGAGGTCATTAATCCAGCTATTATACCATCAAAGAATATCATCACCGAGTCCTCAAATAACGTGCCAAGAGGAGTTAGCGTAGAGTGTCTACCCTCAATCTGGTTCCTGAGGTGATCCTTCTCTATGTCGATCTTGGTTCTCCCCTTTATCTCAACCGTGAGATCTGCTAGTTCACCCAGCAGGGAATCAGGATATGAGGTTACAGCCAACACCTTGGAACCAATGCCTTTGGCAACCTCCGCTGCAGATATGATAGAGCTTGTCTGACCTGAACCAGAGACTGCTATGAGAATATCATCATCCTTCATTCCCGGCGTGACGCTCTCACCTATTACATAAGCAGTCAAGCCAAGTTGGACTAATCGCATGGCGAATGCTTTCGCAGCCAGACCGGAACGGCCAGCACCCATAAGGAATATCCTGTTTGCACTCTGGATTACTTCCACCATATCCTCCGTCTGTCCCTCATCCAGTTGTTTAATAACATCATCCACGTGACTTACAATTTCTACCATAGCAGTCTTGACCGGCATTTTAATCCAATATTTTCTCCATATTATAATTATAATTTAATATATTAAGAAGATGGATGAAAAATACGTGGGCAGGAAATTCACAACAGAGTTCATAAAAGAGGACTTTGCACGGGATAATGAGTTCATAAGGCATATGATCACATCAGCCAGAATGCTTAAGGCCTATGATTTAACGCCGGAGACTACCGGAAACATAAGCATCATGACATGTGAGGGGATGTACATAAAAGCAGGGGGTAAATCCCTTGGTGATTTAACGCCGGATGATATTATTCTTGTGGTAGACTATAACCCGAGAGAAAACAGGGTTATAGCCAAGGGAGGGAAAGAACCCTCCTCTGAAGCGCCCATGCACTGGCTCATCTACCATAGATTCCCTAGAGCCAGCGCCATAGTGCACGTACACGACAGGGTTGTTCTAGAAAACATTAAGTCCGTTAAAAGAAACAGGATAAAAATCACCGAAAAAGAAACAGATTATGGAACGCTTAAGCAGGCTGATGAAGTCCTGGACGCCCTGTTGTATGATGACTACGCGGTGATAAAAAACCACGGCTCCATTAGCATAGGAAACACCATAGAAGAAGCCACCAAGCGGGTTATAGACGTCCACAAAAAAATCCTGGAAGATGAAAGCAGTCATTAACGGAGAAATAAGGGATTACCAGACGGTCTGGATGGAAGATGATGTTGTCTGTTTAATAAACCAGCTGCTTCTCCCCCACCGCTTCGAGATATACAGGTCAAGAGGTTACATGGAAACTGCGGATGCCATAAAAAACATGATTGTGAGAGGCGCTCCAGCTATCGGCGCGACAGCATCTTATGGTATGGCCCAGGCAATATTGGAATATGACTCAGAATTCAATGGTTTCAAAGCGTATCTGGATGAAGTACGGGAATTTTTTCACCAAACAAGGCCAACAGCCTACGACCTTTTCCACGCGGTAGAACATATATATAACAAAGTAATCGAATCAAGTGATATAAAGGATGCAAGACAGAAGGCAACAAAAGAAAGCAGGAGGTATGCAGAGGAGAGCGCTGCAATGTGCAGAAGGATTGGAGAGATTGGAGAGGATCTATTAGAGAATGGAATGAATATATTAACCCACTGTAACGCCGGAGCTTTAGCCTGTGTGGATTATGGAACAGCACTCTCACCTTTAAGGATGGCACACTACAACAAAAAGAAGATGCACGTGTATGTGGACGAGACCAGGCCAAGGATGCAGGGTTCAAGGCTTACCGCCTGGGAACTGCTGCAGGAGGGAATAGATTACTCAATAATAGCAGATAACGCTGCCGGCTACTTCATGTCTAAGGGAGAGATTGATTTGGTTATTATAGGAGCTGACCGGATAGCATTAAACGGTGATGTAGTAAATAAGATAGGGAGCTACGAGAAAGCTGTTGTTGCAAGAGAGAATAACATCCCATTCTATGTAGCAGCCCCCCACTCGACTATAGACTTCAAGTGCAAGAGTGGGAAAGATATAAAGATAGAGGAAAGAAACAGGGAGGAGGTTTTGGGTATGTTGGGCTTTGATAGGGAAAGGAAGGAAGTCCGTAAAATAAGAACTTCACCGGGGGGCTCTAATGCCAGAAACCCTGCCTTCGATGTGACACCATCAGAGTACATCACGGGGATAGTAACGGAGGAGGGAATATATAAACCAGATAAAATAAAAAAACTGAGAGATAATATCAGGAGTATTCTCTCTTGAACATCTCAGAGATCTCTCGAGTGGGAGCAATCTTCAGATTCAATTTCGGCTCACCGTAGAATGGAGTGGATAGGGTAATAAAACCAGCCTTCTCCAGCTCTTTAGCCATCTTTTTGACATCTCCCTTAGCCATACCTAATACCTCCGCAGCCTCATTTAACTTGATACTCTTCTTGTCCACAATCAGCTGGAAAAGCTTCATAGCTCCGTTTTTTTCATCGCCGTTCAAGACGACACTGATTTCTTTCTTATTTATTATCTTCTTGGACTCAAGAAGCTTCTTATTTAGTTCCTCCTGTTTTTTAGCCTCCTGCTGCCTTTTCAAGACACTCTTAATCTGGCTGGCGAGGATGGAGCGCCGCTCTTCACCTATCCTATCATCTTCCTTGATTTCCCTGGTCTTCTTCTTTTTCTCAGGCTTTTTTTTCTTAATGGCTTTTTTTTCTGTAGGGTGTGCAGCAGCCCTCCCAGTTATCTTGTTTTGCTCCATGAGATCCTTACGTTTCTTCATGATGAACTTAAGCTTGCTTATCTCCAACTCCAGTTCCTTCTCTTTCAGATCCAGCACCTCCATACGAGAATCAAGTTCATTCTCCTTGAACTCCAAATCAGCTAATCGATTAACAAACTCTTGTTCTTTTTCATCGACCACTTTTGTCTTATTGGATATCTTCTTTTTTTTCGCCATTTTGTTGGCTTTATCTAATTAATTATTAATAAAACAGTGGTATAAATATATTGTATGCTATCGAGAAAGGGAAAAATGCTGGTGCTCGATACCACGCTAAGGGATGGGGAGCAGACCCCGGGAGTATCACTAATACCCCAACAAAAGCTGGAGATAGCAAAGGCGTTAGATGACCTTGGGGTTGATATAATAGAGGCAGGGTCTGCTATAACCAGCGAGGGAGAGCGTGAAAGCATAAAACGTATCGCGAACGAGGGTCTTGGGGCAGAAATAGCCAGCTATTCACGCATCGTTCAGGGAGACATAGATCTTGCAATGAAATGCGATGTAGATTGTATATTCCTGGTGTCACCTACCTCTGATTTGCACATCAAATACAAGCTGGGAATAGGTAGGGACAAGTTGCTTGAGAAAACGCTTGACTCAATCCAGTACTGTAAAGACCATGATCTGGTAGTTGACTTATGCTGTGAGGATGGCTCACGCACAGACGCTGATTTCCTGGAGAAGCTACTTATCTCTGCTTCAAAACAGGGTATTGAGAGGTTCACTGTAGCTGATACTGTCGGCATTATGACACCTGAGAAAACAGGTGCTATGTTCTCAAAGTTATCTGAGGTTTCAAAGATACCGTTGGGGGTTCACTGCCACGACGACCTGGGTCTGGCAACGGCAAACACACTAGCAGCGGTATTGAACGGGGCTGAAGTGGTTAATGTGACCATAAACGGTTTAGGCGAGAGAGCAGGTAACGCCCCCCTGGAGGAGGTGGTGATGGCTCTCTCCTTTGGTTACGGAGTAGAGACCCGGATTCAGACAGAGAAACTTGGTCCTGTATCAGACCTTGTGGAAAAAATCTGCGGAATACCGGTTCCCCCAAACAAGGCCATCGTAGGAGAGAACGCATTCACCCACGAGGCAGGCATACACGTGGACGGCATACTGAAGAAACCAGAGACATATGAGGCCATAAAACCGGAACTCGTTGGTAGGAGAAGGAGTTTTGTGCTGGGGAAACACGTGGGCTTGAAGTCTGTCAAAAATGCCCTTGATGAGATGGACATTGAGGTGGATGATAAAACGATCAAGGACATATTCAAGAAAGTGAAATACATAGGGGATAAGGGCAAAAAGGTTACCAGCACAGACCTGGAGGTTATAGCCAAATCAGTTTTGGACGAGGATATAGAACACGCACTATACCTGGATGAGCTGGTGGCTGTGGCAGGGAACAAGATTACTCCAACCGCCTCAGTGAAGATTAAGATTAACGGAGATGACGTTGTGGAATCCGCTGTGGGAACAGGACCGGTTGATGCTGCAATAAACGCTATAAGACGTGCTACAAGAGACATACCCTTTGAGTTGATCGAATACCATGTGGACTCCATCTCAGGGGGTACCGGGGCTGTGGTGCAGGTAACCATCAAGCTTAAATCAAAGGACAGAATCATTACAGCAAGCGGGGCTGGAGCAGATATTGTTCTGGCTAGTGTGGATGCCATGATAGCGGGGATAAACTCCATAGCCCGGAAACTGGATTAATTACAAGAATGCCTGTGCAGAAAGCAGCTGAGGATATGAAATACCTTCTCGACAGAGGATACAACAGGGACACCTCCCTTAATCTTGCAGTCAACAGATACCACCTCGATATGCAGGAGAGAAATTACCTCAGGAGGTATGTGTTCTCTGAAAACGAAATCAGGGTGCATAAATCTAAACTGATTCCTGTCAGAGAAATCAATGGTGAGAAGATTGTTGTTGACGGCTTTAATGTGTTGATAACAGTGGATGCTGTTTTAAAAGAGAAGAATCTGGTGGAGAGCATGGATTGCATCCTCAGAGACACCTCAATGGTTTTCTCCAACTACCGGTTTGACTCGGATACGAAAAAGGCTTTGGATAGGTTAATGACCCTGTTCACAGAATATAGTCCTGAAAATGTTTTTTTTGTATTCGATTCCCAGATTTCGAGAAGCGGAGAGCTCGCAGCGTATGTTAGGGAGGAAATGAATGATGCAGGTATTTCAGGGGATGCTAGTACAGCAAAAAGCGCTGACAGAAAGATTATTGGATTAAATCACATTACAGCGAGCTCAGATAGCCACATAATAGAGTCGGTGGACTGGATTGTTGACTTATCTAAGGCGATTAAGCACTAGGTTTTTATGTGATTAAATGGTATATTCTTTATATGCCCGCGGCAGAGATACCATACCTTAAATCAGAGAAGATAAGAGCAATCTCAAAACTATTCATAGGAGTGGGTGCCGTTCTCTCTAAGGTTTTCTCGGGAATAGATCTTGATTTAAAGAAATCCGGGGTGCTGGAGCATTACGCTATAAACGCTAGAGAATACCTTTCCGTGTGTGCTTTCCTGTCCACAGCCCTTTTTTTCTCGGTTTCTGGGATAATGTCTCTCGTTTTCATGACCCTCGAAATAGAATTTGATGTGTTGGGTGAGATGAGCACCTACATCTCCGGCGGTATTGTTGGCTTTGCCTTCGCATTCTTTTTGTTTTTCCAGATGATGTATTACCCCAGGTCCATTATTAACAAGAGAGTGGCAAACATAGACAGGAACCTGTTGTTTGTTTTGAGAACGATACTGGTACAAATTCGTTCCGGAATCCCAATATTTGATTCGTTCGTCACCATAGCATCAGGGGACTATGGAGAAATCTCCAAGGAATTCGCTAACGTAATCGAGAAGGTTAGGACTGGAAAGCCTGTAACCGACAGCCTGGAGGAGCTGGCAATAAGGAACCCGTCCAACTACTTCAGGAGGGCTCTATGGCAGCTGGTTAACTCAATAAAATCCGGGAGCGATGTGGCAGACAACCTCGCAGTTGTAATAAAGGCATTATCCAAGGAACAGCTTATCGAGATACGGAAATACCAGTCTACCCTGAACCCTCTTTCCATGATGTACATGATGGTTGCGGTAATAGCACCCTCCCTAGGTATTACGGTGATGATTGTTTTATCCACCTTCCCGGGCATGGATTCTATTGGAACAGAATCATCTTTCTGGGGACTTCTTGCTCTGGTGATTTTCATGCAGGTGATGTTTATGTTCATGATAAAAACAAGGAGGCCGAACCTAATGGGTGAATGATATGGAAGTATACTCTCTTTTACTGATGGTTGTGCCCAAAGGGGTGAAAACAAAATTCGGGTCAATGCTTGTGTGCTCCACCATAAAAGTGGATGTAGAGAAGCTTCTTTCCTTCATGATTCTCATAGGACTTCTCAGCGGGGTCTTGGTTGCGGAATTGTTCATCTACTTCAACCTGCTTGGAGCAATGCAGGACCTGATTAAAGGACTTCTTGGCTTTGCTATCGGGTTTCTGGTTATTGAAGCGCTCTGTTATATGTTTATAAGCATGTCAGTGAACTCCAAAACCAAGCAGGTGGAGGAGGCCCTACCTGATGCCCTGCAACTCATGTCATCAAACATAAGAGCCGGATTAACAACAGATAAGGCATTGATTCTGGCGGCCAGACCTGAATTCGGCCCCCTTGCCGGCGAGATAAAACGAGTGGGAAGGGAAACTATGATGGGTCGGGAGCTGGCAGCTGCCTTGATGGACATAACCAAGAGGATTAAATCAGACCATCTCACACGAACAATGGAATTAATCGTCAGCAGCATACAGTCAGGGGGGGAACTAGCTGACCTTTTGGACCAGACCGCATGTGATCTAAGAGACCAGCAGCTTATCCAGAAGGAAATTTCTGCAGGGGTTCTTATGTATGTCATATTCATATTCATTGCTATAGGTGTAGGCGCCCCCGGGCTTTTTGCAGTCTCCGGTTTTCTAGTCAAGATGCTGGTATCCAATATTAACATAATATCCTCGCAGATGCCTGCCGAATTAAGCGCACAAGCCACCATCTCCATAACAGAGGTTGGTGTTACCTCAGAGTTCATCAACAGGTATTCACTCATAGCCCTTACTGTTTCCTCACTCTTTGGAGGGATAATAATGGGTTTAATCCAGACAGGTAAGACGATGGAAGGGATTAAGTACATACCCATCCTGCTTCTCGTTTCTATGGGCATATATTCTATAGGAAACTACCTCATGAACACCATATTCGGCGGAATGATGGGCGTGTAGGGTTTTTTTGTGTACACTACATATATTATATGATAGAATGATTGTGATGAAATTCGGCGGCACCTCAGTTGGTTCCGCGAAAAACATCAGGGCTGTAGCTGATATAATAGAAAAAAAAGACGGGAGAAAAATAATCGTGGTTTCGGCGATGGCCGGCATCACAGACTCCCTTTCTAAGATAGCTCACAGGATTATTGATTTGCCGAATAGTGTAATAAAAAAGGAAGCAAACCAGTTCATCAAGGAAATCAAGGAGAAACACACCAGCACGGCAAAGGAATTAATCCAGGACAAAAGGGTCCTAATGGAGTCAATATCCAAAATAGAGGAGTTATCGGGGAAGCTTGAGACCGTGCTCTTGGGTGTGGGCTACCTCGAGGATTTATCGCCGAAGTCCATGGATTACATACTATCCTTCGGGGAGCGTTTCTCGATAACCATCATCTCATCTGTTCTTGAATCCAAGGACCTTAAAGCTAAGGCATTAACAGGTTATGAGGCAGGTATAGTAACGGATTCTAACTTTGGGAGAGCACATCCCATACACAGCATACTTGCTAGAAACATAAGAGAGAAGATAAACCCCCTGCTAGAAGACGATGTTATTCCCGTAATATCTGGTTTTATAGCTGCAAACAGTGATGGAACAATAACAACCTTAGGAAGAGGCGGCTCAGACTACACGGCCTCACTTTTGGGACGATACCTTAAAGCCAGTGAGGTGCAGATATGGACGGATGTTGACGGGATATTGACCACGGACCCGAAGATTGTGCCCGAAGCCAGGTTAATACCAACACTGTCTTATATAGAGGCTGTGGATTTAGCATACTTTGGGGCTAAGGTTATCCACTCAAAAATGATTGAACCCGCAATGGATGTGAACATCCCGGTGAGAATTAAGAGCACCTTCAACCCAGAGGGGAGGGGTACATTGATTGTTAGTAAACAGGAGAAGATAGAGCATGTCATAAAGGCAGTAACAGCACAACAAGATGTGGGGATAGTCAACCTGAAGGGTGTCGGAATGATCGAGACACCAAACATCTCAGGTAAACTCTTTAGTTTGTTGGGTGGAAAGAATATCAACATATTGATGATCTCAGGGTCCTCTGAATCAAACCTGTCTTTCGTAATAAAGAAGAGTTTCATAGATGAGGCTGTTGAAACCATATCAACGGGGTTCGGAGACAACAGCATAAGAAGCCTTGAGGTTGTAGAGGATATATGCATAATAACCGTCGTGGGTGTGGGAATGCAGGGTGCCAAGGGGCTTGCTGCCAAAGTATTTCAGGCTGTGGCTGATGTGGACGTGAACATTATAATGATAGCACAAGGATCTTCCGAGGTTAATATATCCTTTATAGTGAATGAGGGAGATAGGGAGAAAGTAGTTAAAACATTGCATAAGAGGTTTATCGAAGACGTGGGCTAGGATGAAGGCAAACATAATCAAAAGGGTTTTAGATATTCTCCTAGATGAGGGATATATGGTCTCCGATTGCAGGGGAACCAGAAGCTGTTTTGACGTTATAGCAAAGAAGGATAGTGTTTTTTTGATTAAGACCCTGACAAACGTAGAGGCCTTGAACAGTAAATCAGCGGGTGAGCTGAAGCAGGTTGCTTCAATAATATCAGCTACTCCTTTAATTGTAGGAGACCATAAAAAAAATGCTAAACTCTCAAATGGCGTGTTATATGCCCGATATGATGTTGGCGTTGTGAATATAGAAACATTTGATGAGATAATAAAAGAGCATTTTCCCATGATTTATTCCGTGAGAGGGGATTATTGTATGAAGATTAAATCGAGGCTTTTATCGAAGATTAGACACGATAGGGGACTCACACAGGATGAGCTTGCATCTAAACTAAATGTTTCAAAGCAGAGTATTCATAGATATGAGTCCACTGGGAGGATTTCATTGAAGATAGCTGAGAATCTTTTTGATTTGCTTAAAGAGGATATTACAATATCGGAGCGGCTTCACCTATCAATAAGTCCTCTAACCCGTGAATGCTCTAGCGGTCACATCAGGTACTCCAAACTTTCCTCGATGAAACAGGAGGTGATGGATGAACTAGTGAACCTTGGCTTTAGGGCATATCCAACTAATGCACCCTTCGACCTTGTGGCAGAGGAGAGGAGATCTGAGAAGAGGATTCTCTCGGTGGTTGGTAATGATTTAAAGACCGTTACACGAAAGGTGGAGATAAGCGAGGACATAACCAGAATAACCGGGGACTATAGCATATGTATAAGCGAGAAAGAGCAGGAACTGGATGTTCCCTTGATTAAACCGAGGGAACTAAAGAACATCAAGAGTGCTGACGAGCTTATTGAGATTCTATTTAGTTAGAACTGTTAAAGGGTATTTATAAACAATCAAACCCATAAATAATCTCAACATTTTTAGAAGGTGAATAAAAAAAATGGCACAATATGGAGGACAACCAATATTTATCCTTCCCGAAGGCGCTTTAAGAACAAGTGGGAAGGATGCGCAAAGGAACAATATAGCAGCTGCTAAGGCAGTGGCTGAGAGCGTACGAACGACACTAGGACCCAGAGGGATGGACAAGATGATGGTAGACGACCTGGGGGACATAGTGATAACAAACGACGGTGCGACCATAGTAGAAGAGATGAACATCGAGCACCCTGCCGCGAAAATGATTGTAGAGGTCGCCAAGACACAGGATGATGAAGTAGGTGACGGAACAACCTCAGCAGTTGTTTTAGCAGGTAGTCTATTGAACAACGCAGAAGACCTGCTGGATAAAAACGTACACCCCACCATAATAGCCAGAGGCTATAGAATGGCAGCAGCTAAGGCAGACGATATACTGAATGATATAGGGAAGAGGGTGACCATAGACGACGACGATCAGCTCACTAGGATAGCTACTACCGCCATGACAGGTAAAGGCGCTGAGTCATCCAAGGAACAGCTGGCTGAACTAGCAGTTAACGCAATCAAACAGGTTTCAGAGAAAAAGGGTGATTCATACGAAGCGGACTTGGATAATGTGAAGGTAGAGAAGAAACAAGGGGGTAGCGTAGCTGACTCAGAGCTTATACAGGGGATAATCATTGACAAGGAAAGAGTGCACTCAGGAATGCCCAAGAGCCTGAATAATGCCAACATAGCTCTCCTAGATAGTGCAGTGGAAATAAAGGAAACAGAGACAGACGCCAAGATACAGATAACCGACCCCTCACAACTGGAGAGCTTTGTAGCCCAAGAAGAGAAACAGATTAAGGCCATGGTTGATTCAATAGCTGACTCTGGAGCAACAGTATTGTTCTGCCAGAAAGGCATCGATGACCTGGCACAGCATTTCCTGGCCAAGAAAGGTATTCTAGCAGTGAGAAGAGTAAAGAAGTCGGATATGAGTAAACTCTCTAAAGCAACCGGTGCGAAGATAGTCACCAACATCAAGGAACTGGAGGATAGTGACCTGGGCTACGCAGCTTTGGTTGAAGAGAAAAAGATTTCAGGAGACGAAATGATTTTCGTCAGCGGATGCAAGAACCCCAAGGCAGTAAGCATCCTGGTGAGAGGAGGTACAGAGCACGTAGTAGACGAAGTAGAGAGGGCAATGCATGACGCACTAGGAGGAGTGGCTGCTGCAATAGAAAACGGGAAAATAGTTGCAGGAGGCGGATCTCCAGAAATCGAACTAGCTAGAAAACTCAGGGAGTACGCGGAAACCGTCGGTGGGAGAGAGCAGCTGGCAATCAACGCATTCTCTGATGCCGTGGAGGTTATCCCAAGGACTCTTGCAGAGAGCGCTGGAATGGACGCCATCGACATGCTTGTGGAATTGAGAGCCAAGCACGAGGCCGGTGAAACCGATATGGGAATAATGGTTATGGAAGCCAAAGTCGGAGACATGTGGAAGGCCGGCGTAGTGGAACCTCTCCTGATAAAGACCCAGGCAGTGAAATCAGCATCTGAGGCAACTGAGATGATACTGAGAATAGACGATGTCATATCCACTACCAACAAAGGCGGTAGTGGAATGCCTCCAGGGGGTGGTGGAATGCCTCCGGAAGGGATGGGGATGATGTAAGCCCCCACCCCATTTTTTTCTTTTTTTCTATCAAATATCCTATGTTGAAAATTTAGAAATATAACATTCCTATCTTATTTTAATAAAGACTCTTTTGGTATCCATAATCCTCTCCACTCCTGATTCTTCTTTATACGATAATTTGAAGAGGCTGCATCCCACGGAACCAGCAATCTTTGGTGTGAACTCTAACTCCAGATTAACTGTCTCCCCACTCTCAAGAAGCTTCACCCCCCCAGGCGCCTTTGTTATCTCCAGCTCTCCTGTTACCGTCTCCCAGAGTTTGACATCGTATAAGTCACTGCCTGTATTGTTTTCTATTGTGATTTTAATAGTGAAAGGTTTATTTATCTTCACATCACTAGGGTAATTTAGGCCTATGGTAAGACCCTCTTCTTGTCGTTTCTTTACTGTTTCAGTCTTTTTCTCTGTTTCTTCCCCGGAATCTGGTGAACTCCTCTCCAGCTCCACATCGAATTCAATGATTTTTTTCTCGTATTCTCCCAGCATAGTTCTATAGGTTTCTTCGTCTATCTCCCGGTTGTGGTACTTTGACTTGGCTAAGGACATCATTCGCTCTACCTTGCTTTTTTCCGTCGCTAGCTCCTCCATCCTGGATTCCTCTTTCTTGGTTTTAAGGTGGCTTTTTTCTACCTTAATGGATACAATATCGCTTTTTTTGACGAAGTTATTGCCTTTCATATCCTTATAAACCAGCTGTATAGGTGTGGTATTATATTCCCCCACCTTCAGGGGTTGTATGGTAACTGCACAATCCACGGAATTGCCTGGCTCAAGCTTTGATATGGACTCGAACGCGCTTTCCACCCTGAATTCCTCTGGCAGGTGAATCAGGAAAACAATATCCTTGATAGGTTGATTGCCTAAGTTAGTTAACTCAACCTTCAATGTCAGGGGCTCCCCAACAATCCCCCTAAGTTCCGTGTCCAATATCATTTCTATCCCCAGTTGCTCTTCCCCTTGGGGTTTTTCTTCATCTTCAGCAGGAGAAACAGTCAACAGGACATACTCCGAACCTATGGAGAAATTATTTCCTTTACCATCCTTGTAGGAAACATCAAAAAGCTTGAATTCAAACTCACCATCCTCTCTCGGGATTAAAGTAAATATCTTCTCTTCCGATTCATTTGGCTTGAGGGTAGGGATTCTACCGGGCGTTTGTTTTATTTCAAATTCCTTTGGAGCCTTACTCAGAAACCCTAGATTCATTAACTGCTGATTACTGCTGTTTTTTACTTTCAATTTTACAGTAAACTCCTTATTTTGGGTTATCTTGGGGGGGTAACGAATTTCCACATCAATAAGTGGCTTGGATTCAATCTCCTTTTTCAGGACGCTGATTTCTCTCATATTCTTGTCCAGATAATCCTCATATTCAAGGCTCCACCCCCCCCTCTGAATTGCTTTAGTGAAATCCTTCTCTGACTGATTAAGCATCTTTATTGCTTTAGCATAAAAACCCTGACCTATGGCAATCTTCGCCCTCACCTTGGATAAAAGCGCTTTGATAGCAAGTGTTTGGTTCTCTAGCAGCAGTATATCTTTACTGCTGGAAACTACCTCCATTGTTTTCTCATAGGAGGATATTGACTTCGTCAGGTATTCCCTCGATTTCTTGAGGTTATTTAATATCTCATAGCACTCCCCCAGGTATCTGTATGTTTCTGATGACCTTTTTTGCTCTGCTAGACTGATATCTTCTTTACCCTCCACCCCCTCGATAAATTGCTGGTATGCCTTGATGGCTTTCAGGTAGAATTCGTTTCTCTTTTCTGTTTCCCCGAATCTCCCATAGGTTTCCGCGACACCCCGATATCCATCAGCAGCGTGATAGAAGTTCCTGTTTTTTATCTGGTTTTTCGCATACTCCCTGTAGGTTGAAACAGCAATATTATAGTCCTTATAATCTATGCTAGGCCGGTCCATAACATTTAAAGTCACGAGATTAGAGGCTTTAACGTATTTTTTACCTGCATTATCCTGGTATATAACCTCCACAGGCGTTAGTTTATACTCCTGGGGTGTATCTGAAACCAATTCTATAGCAGTCCTGACCACTCCCCCAGGCTCTATTTTGTCTATCGGCTTGGGCTCCATGAAGATATTTATTTCATCAGGGAGGTGAGGCAGAAAAGATACATCATGTAGAGGTATACGACGGCTCTGGTTTTTCACCTCCATGTTGAGGATTACAGGAACACCTTTGAGGGTATATGACGTCCTGTCTATGATCAAAGAAACCTCGGGCTTTTTCTCTGGGGGACCCCCCTCTTTTTTTAATTCAGGTTGCACAGACTGAAGTGATAGATATTCAGAGCCGCTTATAAAATTTATTCCCTCCTTGTTTTTATAGGAGATGTCGAAGACCTTGAACTCGAAGTCCCCTGTTTTTTTGGGTAATAGGATAATAGATGTATTCACTGATTCCTCAGAGTTAAGTACAGGAATCTTTTCCGGTAGTTTTATTATCTGGAAATCTTCTTCAGACACCCGGTTCAGAAACCTTATTGTATTTATAGGGTCTTCTCCCTTGTTGGTTATCTCCACGGTAACATTGAATTCCCTGTTCTCGAATATCTTTTGTGGGTACTCTATCCTAACATTTATGGGTGGTTTAGTTTCAATCTCTTTTTTCAGGACCCTGATTTCTCTCATATTCTTGTCCAGATAATCCTCGTAGTCAGATAGCCACCCCCCATTACGAATTGATTTGTTCAACTCCCCCTCTGATTTGTTAAGCAACTTTGTTGCTTTAGCATAAAAACCCTGGCTCATGGCAATCTTCCCCCTTACCTTGGATAAAATAGCGTCTAGGGCCAGTATTTTATTCTCGAGAGCTGTTTTGTCATAGAATTTCTCGGTTGCCTCCTTTACCTTATTGTATGACTTAATAGCGTTTGTAAAATATTTCTCTGATTTCTTGAGGTTATCTAATACTTCATAGCACTCCCCCAGGCATCTGTAGGTGTCAGACAGTCTTTTTTGTTCTGCGAGATTCTGTTCTTTTTTACCCTCCATCTCCCCGATAAATTGCTGGTATGCCTTGATGGCTTTCCAGTAGAATCCGTTTCTCTTTTCTGTTTCCTCGAATTTCCCATAGGTTTCCGCGACACCCCGATATCCCTCAGCAGCGTGATAGAAGTTCTTGTTATACAAGTGGTTTTCCGCATACTCCAGGTAGGTGGAGATAGCAAGGTTGTAGTCTTTATAGTCCTCGCTTGGTCTTTCTATTACGTGGAGGGTCACTATGTTAGGTGCCTTCACATACTTTACCCCCAGATCATCCTCATATATGATCTCTATAGGTTTAAGCTTATATTTACCTGTTATATCTGAAACCAGTTCTATAGCAGTCCTGACCTCCCCCCCAGGCTCTATTTTGTCTATCGGCTTGGGCTCCATGAAGATATTTATTTCATCAGGGAGGTGAGGCAAAAAGGAGATGTTGTATACCGTGATAGGGCTCTTGTTTTTTATGTGTATATTAATGATCACAGGAAGTGCCTTAAAGGTGTTGGATGTTCTGTCTATGATCAGTGAAACCTCGGGTTTTTTCTCTATCGCATCCAATAGTTCCTCAACTTCCTTCTTGTTTTTCCGGAATAACTCAACATATTCTCGATCGTATTCTTTATCCTTTAGCAGCTTATCAAATTCATTGATTGATGAGACCAGTAAGTCATGTGTTTTAGCATAGTCACCGCTTCGCATAACAATTTTCGCTTCAATTGCATCCAGAAATGCGTTAATGTAAGTGATTTCTCTTAGCATCTCTTTTTTCTTGAAGTATTCAAGTGCTTTTGTGAGGTAGTCACTGGCAACTTTCAGGTTACCCATACCTATATAGCATTCACCGATGTGCTTTAGCGTATTACCCTGGCTTGCTTTCTCTTCCTCAATTAGTTTAGTCTTCTCTGTTTTCTGCAGGTAGAGCAGGTAATACTTCAGCGCCTTATTATAGTTCTTTGAAGCGTCCTTTGATTCATCCATGAGGTTCATGTTGTCCCCTGCTTTTCTATAGCCCTCACCCGTGGAGAATATATCATCTTTTTTCAGCATTTCCTTCGCATACTGGATGTAAGCTATAGCTGAATCCTTGTATTCACCGATCCTGGCATAGCTTTTACCCACAGCCCATAAATCATCTATTTTCTCGTATTCAGTTATAGCATCATGATAGGTCTGTGTTTGTTTTTCCATGTCCAAGTCGTTTTCAATATCTGCTGCTATAAAGAATGAATCACCTGCTTTCTTGTAGTCTTTCAGCCCGGAATAGCTTTTCGCTAGTTTTTTATATAATTTTATAACCGTCTTCATTTTCTCCTCATCTATGTGGGGTAGGGATTCCGCCAGTTTCAGGTATATGTCGGATGCTATTTTAAATCCCTCAATAGAAGACAGGCCTTTCTTGTCCATGAGGCCATATTCAGCGTATCTGAAATAGTACTCGGCCGCTGATTCAACATCCCCTATAGCCCTATAGCAGTCTGCTACCGCCTTGAAGGCAAGGGCCGTATCAAGATATTTAGCTAAGTCAATTCTTAAATCAGCAGAGATGGTATAGTATTTTATAGCGTTCTTGTAGTCCCCCAGAAGGGAGTAACATCTACCAGCCCCTTCAAAAGCATTGCTTGAAGCGTATTTGTCTTTGTCTTTGTTCAGGTAGCCGGAGCTGAGGTGGTAATATATCGCATCATCGTATTTTTGTAGGCTCTCATAATCCTCAGCTATGCCGTCGTATATCTCCCTCAGTTTTATGAATTTCTCTATCCCATACAGTATTTCCACAGATTTCGCGTAATATTTTATGGCTTTGTTGTGTTTTCTCATGCTTCGGTAGATGTCAGCCACTTTCGCATAATCTTCACTAACACCCTCTTTGTCGTTGATTTCGTCTTTCATCTTAGCAGCTTCCAGAATCATCTCGATGCTTTTTTCCTTCATATCCCCCTCCAGATATTCCTGCGCTGCTTTCTCATAGAATCCGCTTACAAGCAGTTTATCACCTTTTATGCGGTATATTTCAGCTATGCTAATGTACTGGTTAGCGCACAGTTCATATAAATCCAGTTCATGAAATATTTCAGCTGACCGGAGGAAGCTTTTATTTGCTTTACTATGCTCTTGACCATCCAGATATATCTTAGCCGCTTTCTCATAGTATTCAGATGCTTTCTTCATGTCTTTGAGTCTTTCTCCGGCTCTTATGTGATGTATTTTTTTATAGAGTTCCGCTATTTTTGTGTAGTAGTCCCCAGCTTTATAGTAATCCTTTAGCCTGTATTTTTTCCTGGCCTTAACCAAGATCAGGTATTTCTCTAGGAATTTGAGGTAATATTCTATCGCTTTCCTGTAGTCTTCATGTTCCTCCAGTCTTCTGGCTCTCCTGAGGAGGTTTTTCACCGCCCATTCCTCTTTTTTATCGCCGATTGCTTTCTCCAGGTGTTTCTCTTCATGGACGAGTTCCTCAACACCATGGTCGAGAATCTCTTCAGTGATTTCCCTGAGATCCCCGTCATCCATTGATTTTTTTCTTACTTTTTTCTTTTTCTCTTCCATTTTCCGGCTGAGAATGCTGTTCAAGTCTCCTCATTGATTTATTTAAGTTTATAGGTTAAAATCTTATTGATGCACAAAAAAATAGTAGATAGCATAGTTGATTCCCTGAATAAAGCTACTGGTGAGAAGCTGGATTCCTTGGATATCAAGGATTCACGGGTATCTGATTTCTCTTCCTCAATAGCCTTCAAGCTGGCTGGGGAGGGGGGCGTTAACCCGGGAGAGAAGGCGCAGGAGATTGCCGGAAAGCTGGATGTTGACGCCATTTACGGCATCGGAAGGATTGAGGTATTGAATGGTTACGTTAATTTCTTTCTGGACTACGAGAGGTTAACGCCTCTTCTTCTTGACGTAATCCGCAAACAGGGTGAGAGCTACGGTAGAGGGGAAGATGGTAAAGAGAGGATCATATTAGAGCATACCTCGATTAATCCCTCGGGGCCTGTGCACGTTGGCAGGTTAAGGAATTCCTTGATTGGTGATTCGTTGGCCAGGATTCTTCGTTTCTATGGCTTTGATGTGGAGACGCATTATTACGTTAATGACGTGGGCAAGCAGGTTGCTATGATAGCGCAGGCCTCTTTCGAGGATGTTGAACCTGAGGGGGAGGTACTAGACCGTTACAGGAAGTACATGGGGAAGAAAGACTTTAAGGTTTTCGCGGAGTATGTTTCAGCTAACAGGTTGTTTGAGGATGATGATGGTTTCAAAACAAGGGTGCAGGATTTGATTAAGAGAGCGGAGTCAGGTGATGCTGAAGCTCTTGAGGCTATGAAAAAGAAGGCCGGGGATTGCTTGGAGGGTCAGATGGTTTTGTTCGATAGGTTGGGCATAGGTTTCGATGTCTTCGATTATGAAAGCGATTTAATAAGGGATGGACGCGTTAGGGAGGTTGTTGATTTCCTTAAGGGGGTTGAGTATGCTAAAGAGAGCGGTGCCGGCTTAGGTCTTGATTTAAGCGGTTTCGGTATTGAGAAACGTGGTGGGGTTTCTGTGTTGTTGAGGAGGGATGGTACATCAGTCTATCTGGCAAGGGATGTGGCTTACCACCTCCATAAGGCGGGGTTGGGCGGTAGGTTGGTTAATGTCTTGGGTGAGGATCATAAGCTGGAGTTCAGGGAGGTGGATACTATTCTGGGTGAAATATATGGCATAAGTAAGTCCTTGAAGGCGGTGCATTATTCTTTTGTTAGCTTTGAGGGTTTGGAGCTGTCGACTAGGAGGGGTCAGACTGCGCCCGTGGATTTGTTGTTGGATGATGCTGTGGGGAAGGCTGAGCATGAGATAACGGTTAGGGGTGTTGCTTTAAGGGATGTTGCTCCATTGATTGGTGTTGGAGCTGTGAAGTATCACATACTGAAGGCTGCGCCCTCTAAGCCCATAAACTTCAGTTGGAGTGAGGCATTGAACTTTGACGGGGATTCCGCTCCCTACATCCAGTACGCCCATGCACGGTGCTGCAGTATTCTGGAGAAATCCGGTCTCAGGTTGGAGGACGCTGGTTTGGATGGGTTAAGGGGGTTAGATGAGCTGGAGGAGAAGCTTGTCTTCATGCTCCTATGCTTCCCTGATGTTGTGGAGAAGGCGGCGGTGGGGTATAAGCCGAATCTGGTTTCTTCTTTTATTTATGAGTTGGCTTCTGTGTTCAGTCGCTTTTACAGGGAGTGTCCTGTGTTGAATGCAGAGGATGATATCAGGCTTAGACGTCTTTTGTTGGTGGATGCTGTGAGGCAGGTTTTGTGCAGTGGCTTGTTTCTGTTGGGTATTGAGGCTCCTGTGAGGATGTGATGATACGTTATGGTGAGGTTGTTTACTGTTTGCTGGTGGTTTTTGTTGCAGGTATTTCTTTGGGGGAGCCGTTAGGTAGGGTGGTTTCTTTGTCTGTTGTGTTGTCTTTCCTCTTGAGCATCATTTTGGAGGTGTACCGATTCCCTAAGGGTAGTGTTCCTGTGGAGGAGGATCTTAAGAAGCTCGATAGAGAGGGTTATCCTAGAAGATAGACTTTTTTCTTGCCTACAGGTGTGGGAGGGTTGATGATAAGACTGCCTTCAGAGGGTATAAGATCAGGTTTCAGGGATTTCCGGGAGTTTGAGGGGGAGATAAGGAGGGTTTTAGGCAGCGATTAGCGTCTTCTGCCTCTTTAGAGGATTGCTAGTTCCCCTGCTGTTGTGGTTTGCATCCCCTTTTGGTCTGTGATGTATCCAGATTCTTTGAGTTCTCGTATGTGGTGGTAGGTCATTGCTCGTGAGATTCCTGTTTTTTTCGCCAGGTTTCTGACTGATTTCTCTCCATGGTTTATTTCTTCCAGTATCTTTTTTTTTGTCTTGCTCAGGTTGAATGTTAGTAGGGGTAGTTCTATTGTTTCGTTGTCTTCTTCGGTGATGTATATGACTTTTTCGACTAATTCTCTTCGCGCGTATGTTCCGTATAGTGCTCCTAGGCTTTGGGTTTTACGGGCTCCGGTTATGTTGACTATGATGGTTTTTCCGTGTGCTTTTTCTTCTTCTATTATGTCGACGGTGTCTTTTGCTATTTCTACCACGTTATAAATGCTTGTGTTTTTTGTTTTTATTTCGATGACTTTCCCGAGGGTGTCTCTTATCATCTGT
Organism: Candidatus Altarchaeales archaeon ex4484_2; assembly: GCA_002254565.1. Lineage (GTDB taxonomy): Archaea > Altiarchaeota > Altiarchaeia > IMC4 > QMZM01 > EX4484-2. The sequence continues at coordinate 24,827 of NJEG01000009.1, forward strand.
TCAGCTCTTAGTTTCTCGGTTGGTGCGTCGTCTTCTCTGAGGAGGATGATTTTTTGTGGGGAAAATTTTGTCGCGGCGGCTATCACAGGTTCTATACCGTATATTGTTGTGATCAGGGCGACTCCTTCCATGGATTATTATTTATTATTAAACTATTTATTTGCTTTTTATACCTGTAAATATAATAACCTAACTGTTAATGTTTTTTATTTACTTTTCAAGTAATTAATCACAATAACAAGTATATCTTGCCTTATAAGGAATCGAAAGGAAATATAAACAAGACCACATTATCCGGTTATTCAGCACATAAGATTTAAACAAATAATTAGTTTGATGGAGAAATGATTGAGGCTATAAGGAGGTACACTATGACGAATAAAATCATGCACTTTTCACTCATTATAACAGACAGGTTAAGGGTTAATACAAAAAAGGGATGAGATTGTTAATGAACAATACCAAGACATGTGGTTTGGGAATGTGGTGGAAGGTTCGGAGGGGTTGTTGAAAAAGCAGAATGAATTCTATTAAACTTCATATAGAGCCAAGATTCGTTAAAGAAGAAAACGGATTTAGGCCCTTTCAAAAGCGGACTATAGATGCTATCAAAAACTCTGATGCGAGGATAATAATGGTAGAGGCACCAGTTGGTTCTGGAAAAAGTTACATAATAAGAAATCTTATTCAGAAATATCAGTTCGAAGATAAACCCATAATACTCACATATCCCACAAAGATATTGATGGATGCTCAAGTAGCCTCAATGAAGCAAGAATTAGATGATGTCGCTATCTGGCCTGATGATGAATTTATTGCAAATAGTATTAATATCTTGAATTACTCTTCAAGTTCACTAATTAGATATCTCAAGAGGGAAAATATATCTAAGAAGTTAAATAAGGGGGAACTTTTAGAGTACTTGATCATGCGTTCAGGAGTATTGAGTAAAAAAAGAGTTGTTGTGACCTCTCCTGATGTATTGCATATTTTAATAAATCTAAAGAGATATTGCTCAAAATCATTTTCAAGACGATTAGCAAACAAGTTGCAAGGCTCGTATGTGTTCTTTGATGAGTTCCATATTTACACAAATTTAAAGCATTTTCCAGTGTTGGTTGAAAACCTTTTGGATACTATTGCACTAAAAATAATTCTCCTTTCTGCAACACCTTATAAAAATGAAAAGTTAAAAGAAGTTATAAAGGGATTCCCTTCAGAGAATATTAACTTTTCAAGTTCGGTAGCAAGATCAAGAAAGAAAGGAGTTGAATTTAACTATCCATTAGATGTTGAGATTGAAGTATTTAGATATACTGACAGAAAACAATCTCTTGATAGATTGATTGAATTGGTACCTAAAGTTAAAAAACCCGCTGCTATAATATTCGATTCAATATTTAGATTACAGCATCTGAAAAATAGGATATACAAGGAGTTCGATAAGAAATTTGGTGGGGGCTATATTATCAAAGAGTGGCATGGAATGGAAAAATCAAAAGATTTTTTATTAAACGAGAATACTATTGTCCTAGGAACTTCTTCTATTGAGGTGGGTATCGATATGGATTTTAAGACGCTTATTACTGAGGCTTCCTATTGGACATCTGCTATTCAGAGAATCGGACGAGTTGGTAGAAAAGATAACGGAAAAGTTATTTTGTTTACCAATGCTGCAGATTTTAGACCGTTGTTAGATAGAGATAAGTATTCGCGGACTGAATTTGAGGGTATTCTCAAAAAATCATTGAGAGATCCAATAGGTCAGCAAATAGGGGGAACAATGTTTAGAGGGGATAGCTATAACTTTATATTACGAGATATAGATACAAAAAAAGTACATACATATTCTCAGAATTTATTTGCTATGTATGCTATTCATGATGATTATGAGGATGAATGGAAGACATTGGATTATGAAGATAAAAAGGAGATATTGGAAGACTGGTGCATAGGGAAGAATAGGATAAAAGAGCTTTTGCTTTTTGACAGAATATTTGAATTTTGGGGAGCTGTTGAAGGTAGATTAAAAAGCAGATATGATCGGGTAGATATTGGATATCCAAATAAAGATAATAATTTTACATTATCAATTCAATCAAACGATACATACACATTTTATGGGAAATAATATGAAAACCAAGGATGTCATTAAGTTTTTAGAGCCGCAATTAGGTTATTTAGCAAAGTCAAATGGAGAGCAACTCTGGATGCACCACTACACTGTTTGGGCTATCTTCAAAAAAATATCAGAGTATATCCCGTCGTTTGATAAGGAAGACGTGAGGATACTCGAAATATCTTGTTTGATTCATGATATTTCGAAAAGAAAAAGAGCATATCAGGATATGTTTAGATGTGGTGGTGGAGAAAGTATCAGAGAGGGACATAAACCGACTTTGGATGAAATAAAAGAGTACATACAGAAACATGGTGACTTTTTACATGTAACTGATGATAACCTAATCAAAATCCACAATATCGCCCTTACCCACCATACAACATCAGATAAAAACTTAAAAGAGATAACCATGCCATCATCAGGCATAAAAACGACCGTTCTTAGTTGGTGTGATCATCTTGCCTCTATGGAACGAATCGATTATAATACAATACAAAAAATAAGGAGATATGACTTATTTGATCTGACCTATTTTGAAGTATCGAGATTTCCTTCACCAACAACTATGCTATTAGTTGAAAGCTCTATTAAGACTTATGTGACAAACGGATGGACGCCACTAGTAGTCTTTGATAATGGTGCAGTATTTATCGGAAAGAACAAGAAATTACTTGCTAAAGAGAGCATCAATAACATGGTTCTCGCTGATTTTTTTAAAAGTGCTTTGGAGAAATATCCAGTATATCATCCAACAAAAAATATTCTTGGGGGCTTATCTGAGATATTCCCTTACCAGTTTATTACCCTAGAAAATAGGAAAGTAGAAATAATTGACAGTCTAAACAATGGTGATAGGAAAGGGAATCAGTTTTTAAGACTTCTCTACGATTTGATCAATCAAAGCCAAAGTCCAAAAATCAAAATAAATGACTTTAAGAAGCGTTACAAATTATGGAATCTTATTCCAAATTGTCTTTACACATCAGGTCACAAGAGAGCAAAGAAGGCTTGGACGGAGTATTTTGATGAAAAGGCTCCAGAATCAATAAACTCAGAAGAAATAAAGAAGCTTCTTGGAAAAATTAGGATAAAGGACTTACTTCCCGAAGAGTATATATCTCCCTCAGGGGTTAAAGGTGATAAGTATTTATCCCAAATAGACAGTAAGAGCTTGTATGAGATATTATGCAATGTTGCAAAGGATACTGAAGACTCGACTAACCTAAAACGACTAGAAGCGGTTTTAGATGAAGTTATTCTTGTGGAAGAGGAGAAAGACTTTAGAGAGATAACCAAAGCTTAT
>NJEG01000010.1 GCA_002254565.1 Candidatus Altarchaeales archaeon ex4484_2
GTTCTCCTTATGGACATCCAGTCCAATGAAAAACTTTGTTTTCATGTTGCATCACCTCGTTAAAGTATGCAACACAGTCACTCAAGAATTATCATACCATCTAATAATTAAATGAATACCTGCTTTCCCAGTTAATAGCATCGTATACGGGGACGCCACATCTGACCTTGTTTTTATAGGTTTGTTCGCTATATTAATAGTTCGTTTCTGGTTTTAGGTCAAGAGACTGATAAAACAAGAACCCAGCGAGCGGGTGTGGATGCCGCGAGAGGAGTTGGTTTACTCTATCTATACGGTATCCATAGATTATGATACCACATGCCAAAAAAAAATGGTGAAAGAATCCAAGAAGAAAGAAGAGAAACCCAAGGGATCCAAAAAGAAAGAGGGAGAGGATTTCAAGTACAGGCTCAGGCTGGCAGGATTTATACTAGACGGAAACCAAAATCTTACAGTAGCGCTAACCGGAATCAAAGGAGTGGGCAGGCAGATATCATACGCAGTAATCAAATCCCTCAACATGAAACCAGAAAGAAAACTGGGGACGTTAAGCGACAAAGAAGTGAGCACAATAGAAGAGACACTAGAGAAGATAGATAAGAAACTGCCAACTTGGATGGTTAACCGGCGGAAAGACCCATACAGCGGAGAAGACAGACACGTCATAGGATCAGACCTTGAGATGGCACTGAGAGATGATATTCTAAGGCTGAGGAAAATCAAAGCCTACAGAGGAGTCAGGCACTCCATCGGTTTACCTGTCAGGGGGCAGAGAACAAGGACCTCATTCAGGAAAGGAGCTACGCTCGGCGTAAGCAGGAGGAAGGCCAGATAAAAATGGGGGACCCAAAAAAACAAAGAAGGAAATACGAGAGACCACGACACCCCTGGAAAGCAGAGAGAATAACCCAGGAAACCGCAATAGCGGAAAAATACGGCCTAGTCAACAGGAAAGAGATATGGAAGGCTAAATCGAAGACAGACCGCTTTAGGAAAGGGGCGAGAAAGTTCATGGGCTCCCTGGATGATGAATCAGAGAAAAAGAAAACCCAACTGCTTGCCCGGTTAAACAAGATAGGGCTTATAGATTCACACTCTCTGGAGGATGTTCTAAGACTAAAAACCGAAGACCTGCTGGAGAGAAGACTTCAGACGGTCATATACAGGAAAGGCCTAGCGAACACAATCAAACAAGCAAGACAGTTTATTGTACACGGACACGTACAAGTAGGTGATAGGGTGGTGAACGTTCCCAGCTACATAATAGAAAAAGACTCTGAAGATTCTATTAAACTGAGAAAAGAGATGAACATAACCAAGCCCGCTGAAAAAAAGAAGGAAGGGAAAAAAGACTCCGAGGAATCCGTTAAACTCAAAAAAGAGATGGACAAAAAAAAGCCTTCTGAAAAAAAGAAGGAAGAGAAGGTGGAAGACAGTAAGGAGGAAAATGGCTGAAGATAAAAAAGAGGATGCAGTAAAAGAGGGTGAGGGGGGAAAGAGTAAAGAAGCAGTAGAAAAAAAGAAACCCCAGCCGAAAAAAAAAGGGGGAAAGGATATGTGGGGTATACTGCACATATATTCCTCGAAAAACAACACAATACTTCATGTAACAGACATAACCGGTTCAGAGACCATAAGCCTTAAATCAGGCGGACAAATTGTAAGATCACAAAGGGAGGAGTCATCCCCCTACGCTGCCATGAAGGCCGCTACCCTGATAGCCAACGATGTCGTTGATAAGGGGTTTACAGGATTGCATATAAAAGTAAGAGGGCCAGGAGGACACAATGGTCCAAGGTACCCTGGGAAAGGAGCTCAGGCAGCTATAAGAGCCATATCCAGAACGCCCCTGACCATAGGAAAAATAGAGAACGTCACCCCCATGTCCAGGGGAGGGTGCAGACCCAAGGGGGGTAGGAGAGGTAGAAGAGTATAAAAAATGATGCTTAAGATAACAAAAAAAACAGGAGATAGAATAGAATTCAACATAGAGGGGATTGATTCCTCAATGGCCAATGCTCTAAGGAGAATAATAATATCAGAGGTCCCTATTATGGCCATAGATGAAGTCAGTTTCTATGATAACTCGTCAGTCATACACGACGAACTACTAGCCCACCGGCTGGGGCTTGTTCCACTGAAAACAGATCCAGCAGGCCCGGATACCATCAAGTTAAGCCTTGAGGTTAAAGGCCCTGGTGCGGTGCACGCCAAAGACCTTAAGTTAGCCCAGACAAAAGTCAAGGGTAAGAAAAAGAAGATAGAGGATATCGCAGTATACGATGAAATGCTTCTGGTGAAGATTACAGAAAACCAGAGTATAAAACTTGAGGCAACCGCAATACTTGGTAGAGGAAAGGATCACATGAAATGGCAGGGAGGTCTAGCATCATATGAATTAAGGGATGATGGCTCGTTTGATTTTTTCGTTGAAAGCTATGGTCAGATGAGCGTTGAAAACCTGGTTACAAGATCCCTTGACCTGTTCAAGGATAGACTAGAAGACCTTAAATCAAGCCTATAATTGCGGGGGTGCCCGAGCTGGTCAAACAATGATGCCTTACATTCATTAAAGAGGGGACATCTTGGGCTAAAGGGGCACGGTTGAGGGCCGTGTGGTGTAGGCCTACGCGAGTTCAAACCTCGTCCCCCGCATCAAGACTCAATAACTAATAAAAAGATGAGAACGCACTATGCTGAGGATGTGAACAGGCTGCAGCTCATAGAAGAGCTAAAGAAGACAGCGAAAGAGAAAAACGCTGCCGTATGGGGTAAGATAGCTGATGAACTATCGCGCACGAGGAAAAAAAGACGCTGCGTTAACGTGTGGAAAATCAACAAATTCACGCAGAAAGGGGATGTTGTATTGATCCCGGGGAAGGTTCTGGGTGATGGCATACTAGACCACAAGGTGGAGGTAGCTGCCTTTAAGTTCACAGAGAACGCTAAGGAAAAAATCAAAGATTATGGGGGAGAGATAATATCCATTCCCGAACTCCTGAAGAAAAACCCGGAAGGCTCCAACATCAAAATAATATCCTAGGGGGGAAAATGATTGTAGACGCAGAAGGAAGTATTGTAGGAAGGCTGGCATCGCATGTGGCCAAGAAAGCCCTCTCAGGGGAGGAGATTATAGTAGTTAACGCCGAGAAAGCCATTATTTCAGGTAAAAAAGAGATGATATTATCCGAGGAGAGAGATAAACAAGATATAAGGAATCTAGGAAACCCCAGGAGAGGGCCATTCCACCAGAAAAGACCTGATAAGTACCTGCGGAAGACAATCAGGGGAATGCTTCCATACAAGAAAACCAGGGGTAGAGAAGCCTACAAGAGGGTGATGGTCTACATGGGAGTGCCTAAAGAAGAAATCAACAAAAGATATGGATTGAAGGTTAAAGACTCGGATATAATAGGATTAGATGGTTCCAAGAAAAGAGTCAGAAATCAGATGACCCTCGGAGAGGTCTGTAAAGCCGTTGGAGGTAGATGGTGATGACCAACATAGTTAACACATCAGGGAAAAGGAAAACAGCTATTGCAAGAGCATCAATCAGTAAAGGAAAGGGTAAGATTAAAATAAACTCTGTTCCAGTAGAAACCTATGGAACAAGACTGGTGAGGATGAAAATCAAAGAGGTGCTTGTTATAGCATCAGGCTACGTTAACATGGATAAGATAGACATCAAGGTAAAAGTCAAGGGTGGTGGATTCATGGGACAGATGGATGCCATAATGTCATCTATAGCCAGGGGCCTGGTGGAGTGGAGTAAAGACGAGAAACTTCATAACGCTTACCTGGAATATGACAGAACTATTATTGCAGGAGATCACAGACAAACAGAGCCGCATAAGCCCTCACAGAGCAGGAAAGGCCCAAGACATAAAAGACAGAAATCATACAGATAAAGGTTGATAAAATGATTATACCAATCAGGTGCTTTAGCTGTGGTAAACCCATAGCACAGGACTGGGAGGAATACTCTAAGAGAGTAGAGAAGGGTGAGAACCCCAAGGACGTCCTTGATTCGCTGGGGTATATGAGATACTGCTGTCGGAGAATGTTCATATCCCATTCAGAGTCTATTGATGAGATAATGAAATACAAAAAATTTTGAAAATGACTGAGATTGAATACACCAGATACGAGAAAGCAAGGCTTATTGGGGCGAGAGCGCTTCAAATAAAAATGGGCGCGCCCATATTAATGAAACTTCCAAAGGACATGAAGAGACCCATAGACATCGCTAAATTAGAGCTTGAGAGGAAAATTCTGCCAATAACAGTTAAAAGAAAATGAGCGAGGAAGCAACACAGAACGGAGAAGATGAACTGCTGGTTCCATTAGACGATTACCTGTCTAATGGAGTGCACGTTGGTTTGAAATACAAGATGGCTGACATGGAGGAATTCGTGTACAAGACCAGACAAAACAAGCTATCAGTATTTGATGTGAGAAAGATAGATGAGAGGATCAGGATTGCATCAGACTTTATCTCCAGATACAATCCAGAGGATGTGTTGGTTGTCTCCAACCGCGTTTATGGAAGGAAGTCTATAAAGAAGTTTTCACAGTACACAGGAGTCAAGGCAGTAACCTCAAGATTTGTTTCAGGAACGCTCACTAACCCAAACATACAATCATACATGGAGCCAAAACTTTTGGTTGTAACAGATCCCTCAAGCGACCAGCAGGCGATAAAGGAGGCCGCCGCTATGGGAATACCTGTGGTAGCTATATGCGACACAAACACCAGAATCAGGAACATAGACTACATCATACCATCAAACAATAAGGGAAAGAACTCTCTCGCCCTGATCTACTGGATTCTCACCAGAGAGGTTTTGAAGAAACAGGGTATAAAGAAATTTGATGCAGAACTTGAGGAATTTATATCACAGGCTGAACCCCAACCATACCTCATAAAGATGCAGGAGATACATAGAAAACAGAGGATGAAGAGGAAGAGAAAGAAATAGTTCATATCCTGCCATAATATCCTGCTTTTGCCCCAAGGTCTTCCTCTATTCTTATAAGCTGGTTGTATTTAGCGTTTCTCTCAGACCTACATGGTGCGCCTGATTTTATCTGGCCAGTACCCAAAGCAACCACAAGGTCTGCTATAAAGGAATCCTCTGTTTCCCCGCTCCTGTGAGATACCATGGTATTCCAGCCATTTCCTGAGGCAAGCCTCTGGGCCCTGATACTCTCAGTTATGGACCCAATCTGGTTAATTTTTAACAAGAGAGCATTACATGCCCCTTCATCTATGGCTTTTTTTATGCGGTCCACGTTGGTCACCAACAGATCATCCCCAACAATCTGGACTCTGTCACCGGAATAGGATGTGAAGTGACTCCATGAATGCCAGTCATCCTCCGCGAAGGGATCCTCCAGTGAAACAATAGGGTATTTTTTAATCATTTCCTCGTAGAGGGTTCCAAGCTCCAAGCCGTTTATTTCCTTCCCCCCTATATGGTATTTGCCGTTCTGGTAGAACTCTGACGCTGCGGCATCCAAAGCCAGCTCGACCTTTTTGGAGTAACCTAACTCGTTCGTAGCCTGAAGTATCAACTCCAGTGGCTCCTCCGGTCTCATAAGAGGTGGTGCAAACCCTCCCTCATCCCCTACATTAATGGCGTTTTTCCCGTATTCATTCCTGAGTATGGATTTCAGCTCGATGTAGGTTTCAGAGCATATTCTAACAGCATCCATGAAGTTCACAGCTCCTGTGGGCATTATCATATATTCCTGTATGTCAAGTTTGTTTCCAGCATGCTCGCCCCCGTTTATCACGTTCATGGAGGGAGTAGGCAGTATGAATTTTTTATTTGAAGCTAGCTGCCCTATACGCTCATATAGGGGTATTCCCATCTCCATAGCAGAAGCCCTGGGAAGGCACATGCTAACTCCCAGGATTGCGTTAGCCCCAAGCTTTGATTTATTCTCTGTGCCGTCTAGTTCAATCATCAGGTTATCTATTTCCTCCTGCTCTCGGGTGTCCATGCCCTTTATCTCTTTAGCTATTTTGTTGTTCACGTTTTCTACTGCTTTCCTGACGCCCCTGCCGTGGAATCTGCTGTTTCCGTCTCTTAACTCCAGGGCTTCATGGATTCCTGTACTGGCTCCGGAGGGGATTGTTGCTCTAACCGTTGACTTATCCGTTGAGAGTTCCACCTCCACGGTTGGATTACCTCTTGAGTCCAGAACCTCTCTTGCCTTGGTGTTTTTTATTTCGAAGCTCATTGTTATCAAGTATTTTTGAGGGAATATTTAAAGAACAAATTATAATGATTAATCATTATAAACAGGGGTATATAAAATGGTCGATATAGGAATAAACAAGGAAGCATGCATAGGCTGCGGTGTATGCGTGAACAGCTGCCCGGTAGGAGTATTCGAGATGGAAGATGACAAAGCCGTTACCAACGGCAACATAGAAGACTGCACCCTCTGCAAGACATGTGAAAGCTCATGTCCAGCTGGAGCAATCACAGTCAACTAAGTGATTCCTCTCATATCAGGAATAGAGCAACAAACTGTATTATTTCGTTTTCTCCCATCTTTTTATTTCCAAGACCCTTGAGAGTGTGGAACCCCTTTTTATCTCCTCCCTCACCCTGTTTTCCTTCTCGTAAACGTCTAATGCCCTGTTAGCTACCTCAACCGCCCTATTTGCTGGAACAACAACAACGCCATCAGAGTCCCCTATGATCCAGTCACCTGGTTTAACCGATAAACCCCCGCAAGACACAGGGATGTTGATTTCACCCATACCCTTCGGTTCTCCCGCAGCAGGTTTCACCTCCCTGGCACACACAGGAAACCCAAGCTCCCTGATCGCCCCTATATCCCTCACAGCCCCGTCAATGACCACCGCAGCAATCTTTTTTTGGACACAGCTTTCAGAGGCAAGCTCCCCCCACACAGCCTTGGTAGTGGCTCCGGCATCAACGACAATAACATCACCTTCATCTGCCTCATCTATTGCCTCAACGGGTTTAGCCCAGTCTCCTGGATAGGTTCTCACCGTAACAGCAGTGCCCATAAACACGGATCCGGAGAATAACCTGATACCCTGCATGTATCCCCCCCTATGCAAAGCATCACTTATGTTCGCCGTGGAAACCATCCCAAAAATCTTCCCCGGTTCAGTGTATTTCTTGTACAACTCACTTCTAACCCGTTTCTTTCCCCCCATCGCCCTCTTTATATCCCGTGTTGCTTTTCTAGCGTCTCCTGCCTTGGTTATGGCGCCGCCCACTATGACAACAGAGGCTCCGTTCTTCACGGCCTCGGCAGCCGTCTCCGAGTTTATCCCGCCCGCTATAGCCAGAGGCGCCTTTGTTTTACCAGCTATCTTTGAGAGCTCCGCTATGGGATTTATTCCAGACATCTGCTGGTCTATGCTAACATGCACACAGATGTAATCAACCCCCATAGAATCCAGCTCCAATGCCCGCTCCTCCAAGTCAGGAGCATTCATCAAGTCAGCCATAATCTCGCAGCCATAGTTCCTGCCGGCTTCCACAGCCTCCCTTACCGTTGAGTCATCCGTAACACCCAAGACTACCACAACATCAGCTCCCGCCTTCGAGGCAGCCTCCACCTCAAACCTGCCGGTATCCATGACCTTCATATCGGCTATAATCTTCTTATCAGGGAATCTCTTCCTTAACTCCCTGACTGAATCAAGCCCTTCACTTTTTATCAGAGGAGTGCCTGCCTCAATCCAGTTAACTCCACCTTCAACAGACTCCTCAGCTGCCTTAACCGCCCTCTTCAGGTTGATGAAATCAAGTGCAACCTGCAACACAGGAAACTTTGAGGTCATATCTATGATCTATAGAAACAAAACAAAAAAAAGAAAAGAAAAAGAAAAAAGTAGGGGGTAGTTAATACCCCTTTTCCATCTCCTGGATCTCTTTCACTATCTCAGGGTTGCTGAGGGTTGTCACATCACCTGTGTCTTTATGGTTTGAGATAGCTGCAAGCACCCGTCTCATGATTTTGCCTGACCTGGTCTTTGGCATGTCAGGCACAATCCAGACATTCTTCGGTCTTGCGATTTTACCAATCCCATCACAGATCGCATCTGAAACCTTAACGGAGATCTCTTCACTAGCTTCAATACCCGGTTTCAGAGAGACGTACACATCAGGTAACATCCCTTTTATCTCGTCTTTTACCGGTACAACAGCCGCCTCAGCTATCTCCTCAACAGTGAGAGACGCGGATTCAAGCTCCTTGGTTCCCAGACGGTGACCTGCTACATTAATCACGTCATCAAGTCGGCCCAGGATCCTAAAATAACCATCCTCTGCCAGCAGGGCAGCATCACCAGCCAGATAAGGCCAGTCACGCCAGTCCTTGCTGTTCTTGTCCTTACAGTATCTCTTGAAGTATGTGTCAACATATCTGTCCCTGTCACCCCATATCGTCTGAAATTGTCCCGGCCACGGGTTTTGGATGCAGATGTTGCCTGCTTTTCCCTCCCCCGCCTTGATTTCATCACCGTCGTCGTCATAGATTATGGGATGTATGCCGGGCACTCCAGGACCTGCACTTCCCGCCTTCATTGGATCTATTGCGGGCAGGGTGCTGCAGAGGAATCCACCGTTCTCGGTCTGCCACCATGTGTCAACTATCACTGCCTTGCCTTTTCCAACAACATTATAGTACCATCTCCAGACGGCTGGCTCGATTGGTTCCCCCACAGTAGTCATATGCTTGAACTGGTAGTTGTATTTAGGTGGTTCATCGGGACCAACCTTCCTCAAAGCCCTGATAGCGGTCGGGGATGTGTGGAATATGTTCACACCAAGCTCTTCAGCAACCCTCCAAGGCCGTCCAGCGTCTGGATAGGTTGGTGCACCCTCGTATATAACTGTCGACGCACCTAATGCCAGAGGGCCGTAAACTATATACGAGTGCCCTGTAATCCAGCCAATGTCAGCCATACACCAGTAAACATCCTCTGGATGAATATCCTGTATATACTTCGATGTGCCGGTTACATAAGAGAGATATCCTCCCGTGCTGTGCTGGCATCCCTTGGGTTTACCTGTTGTTCCGCTGGTATACATCAGGAAAAGCGGGTCTTCAGCAGGCATCTTCACCGGATCAACTCTGGCTCCGCGGTATTTTTCTAGCAGGTCGTTCACAAACTCATCTCTGCCATCAACCATGGGAGTTTTAGCCGAGTATTTTCCAGGATAACGCTGCCACACCAGAACCTTCTTGACTTCATGACCGTCTTCTTTGGCATGGTCAACAGCTTCGTCAGCTTTTTTCTTGTGGTCCAGCAGAGTTCCAGCCCGATAATACGAATCCATTGTTATAAGGATGTCGCTTTTCGAATCCTCTATTCTTTCACCGGCTGCTTTACCGCTGAATCCCCCGAACACCACTGAATGGATGATTCCCAGTCTAGCGCACGCCAGCATGGTTATCGGAAGCTCAGGAACCATTGGTAGATGCACTGTTACCCGATCTCCCTTCTTTAGTCCCAGATCCTGTAGTAACGCAGCGAATTCGTTAACCCTTACATATAGTTCCTGGTAGGTTATGTGCTCGATTCGCTCATCCTCGTTTTCCGAGACGAAATGGATCGCCGTCTTGTTTTTGTTTTTCTCAAGATGTCTGTCAACGCAATTGTAGCAGACGTTTATTTTCCCGCCAACAAACCATTTCCAGCACGGTGCATCGCTTGTGTCAAGTGTCTTATCCCAGCACTCATACCAGTCCAAGAGATCTGCATATTCCTTAAAGCACTCAGGGAAGTTGTCCAGACTAAAACGGTCTCGTATGCCTTTATCAGTCATGTTTGCCTGAGCAATAAATTCCATGGGAGGGTGGACATAGTCCTCCTCCTGCCAGTGGACAGCTATCTCTGCCTCAGATGTCTCTGTTCCTTCATCTATTTCCGTTTTTGCCATTTCAAATCACCTCAAATTTTTTTTCTCGTCACTTACTCCAGATTATATCCTGCTGTGGTGTGGTGCTTTTGTAATGAACGCCAGCACTGCTGCAAGTACACACATTACTCCACAGATGATAAATGCCCAATCATAGCTTCCAAGGAAGTCCTTCATCTGTCCAGCTAATAGTGGACCGACGATCCCTGCTACACCATAACCTAGGAATACCATTGCGTAGTTTCCTCCATAGTTCTTTATCCCAAAGAAATCCCTGGTTGCTGCCGGGAATAACGCGAAGTTCCCTCCGAACATGAAACCAATCCATGCTGCAGCTATTGCAAGCCCTGTTGTGGTTGTACCAAGTTTCAGGAATATTACGGCGAGCATCATACAAGCCTGTAGGAAAAACATTAAAGCCATAGCCATTGTCCTTCCAAGCTTATCAGATGACCAGCCCCAGACTATTCTTCCAGCACCATTAAATATTGCGAGTATGCCGACTGCTGTTCCAGCAGCCGCAGCATCCAGCCCGGAATCGATTCCATAAACCTTTAGTATACCTATGGTCATTAAACCGGCTGATGCCGCGAATACGAACATAGCAAGCAGCATCCAGAACTGTGGTGTTTTTATCATATCCCCTCTCTCCCAGTTCTCTGTTGTCGGCATTTTGGCGGATGGCTCCGGTGGAGTCCAACCCTCTGGTTTCCATCCAGTCGGGGGATTACTTAAGAGAAATGCACCCAGTCCTCCAAGCACAAGGAATACTATACCCCATATTAGGAGGGTTGTTCCAAGCCCGTAGTTCGCCAGTAGTTGTATAAGGTCCATCTGTAGTCCTGGCATGTTTATTCCTTTACCAGTGAGAACGGCTATGAAAAGAGCTCCGCCCCCGAAACCAGCTACTGCAAGCCCTGTTGCCAGACCCAGTTTATCCGGGAACCATTTTCCTATGGCCGCGATTGGACAGACGTATGCTAATCCTATTCCTGCACCAGCCCCTATTCCTAGCGTTAATACAAGCCAGATAAATTCTCCGGGCATAAAACTCGATAGTATATAGGAGATCCCAAGTAATCCTGCACCCATAAGTGCCACATTCCTGGGACCCATCCTGTCCTGCCATTTACCGGCCCATACCATAACTACTGCGAACGTAGCGAGCGCCACAGAAAATACTATCTGTGTTTCCGTTACAGTCCATCCGAAACCACCATCGATTACGCTTTTTTTAAGTTCAGCAGCGAAAACGCTCCATGCATAAACTGCTCCAAGACACAATTGAAGCATAAGCGCTCCAATCAGTACCACCCATCTGTTACCTTCTTTTTCAGCCATTTAGATACCTCATTTGTTTTTTATTATTTTTCAAAAACTGATAATATAATTTATCATTATTAATCATTAACATTTGTCTTTTAAAAATGGAAGATAAGTTTATCATTATTAATCATTAATAATAGGGTTATATAAAAAGAAAAAAAATAATATTCGACTAAGGACGAACTTTTCTTTTCCCAATAAAACCATATAAACCTATTCACTCCAGTAAGGCTTTCTTATATAATTGAAGGCGGAGACCGCTGCTATAGCGCCCTCCCCTACTGCAGTGGTTACCTGCATAAGCCCTCCGGTAACATCTCCCGCAGCGTAAACACCCTGAATGTTTGTTTTCTGGCTTCGGTCCACAACAACATATCCTCTCCCATCCACCTCTATGCCAGCCTCCCTGGCAACCAATGTGGAGGGGGTATAACCTATTGCTATAAAGACACCATCAACCTCCAGCTCCCTCACCTGGTTTGTCTTATTGTCTTTTAGGGTTATGGATTCCACCATAGAGCCGCCTTTAATCTCCCTGACCTCTGTATTGTATAAGATCTCCACACCCTTCTCCACAAGCTGCTCCTGCCTGATATGCTCAGCCCTCAAAGCATCTCTCCGGTGTATAAGATAGGTATTGGAAGATATCTCAGCCAGAGTTAATGCCTCATCAACAGCAGAGTTCCCGCCACCCACAACAGCCACCTTCCTGTTCTTATAGAATGGAGCGTCACAGGTAGCACAGAAGCTGACTCCCCTGCCGATGAAAACATCCTCGCCCTTGATGTCAAGCCTCCTGTGCTCCGTACCAGAGGCTATGATAAGCGTCTTCGTATCATATTCCTTTTTCAGGGTGAACACCCTCTTCAGGATGCCCTCAATTTCAAGACCCAAGACCTCATCCTGGAGAATCTCGACCTCAAGACCCTCAAGCTGCTCCCTTAGTTTCTCACCGAAATCCATGCCAGATATTGACTTAAACCCGGGATAGTTCTCCAGGTGCCTGGTGTTAGCTATGTACCCCCCGATAACACCCTTCTCAATCAACAAAGTATCCAGACCGCTTCTTTTGGCATAAATCGCCGCCGTAACACCAGCAGGCCCCCCACCAACAATCACCACATCATAAACCATCCTAGATAAAATAGTACTATTAGTTGATTATATATGATATTATTTCCTGTATATCTCATCTATCAACTCCAGATACATGGCGCTGCTCCAGGCCTGCATACCGCAGCCACAGGATTCCCTTCTACTAGCAGAACTTAACTCTGAATGATGGCCTAACATCCCATCCCAAAGGATATCCTCAGTGGAGGCCTCTATTATCTCCTCAATATATTTCCTGAATTTTTTTCTGTCTGTCTGGTATAAAACAAGAGCTGCCATATTATTCAGGAAAAACCATGAATCCCCCCTGTGGTAGCTGTCAGGGCTCTCACCCGTATGATTCCCAATAAACAGTTCACTGGATTTGTCGATTGATGAAAGGCCACCCCAGCTAAGCCACAACCTGGGAAGTGTATTCCGGAAACACTCAACCCACTCCCTCCTGGACAGGAATTCAGGGTAAACATAGGCTGCGATAAAGATATTGGGTCTGACTGTTGAATCACCCAAGCCATCCCATAACATACCCTTCCCCCAGAGGTATTCCCTCACCTTCCTGGATAAATCCTCCTCCAGCAGAGAGAAGAGATTCGATGACTTCTCCCGCTTCTTTAACCTGGTTAACCTATAGCCTAGAGCATACATACACAACAACATAGACTGAATCTCTATCCGGTAACCTGACCTACCCTCATCCCCGCATACAGTGTCCATCCACGTCTCCCCCGGCCCGTTCATCAAGAACAGGTCTCTAATGTAGTTTTCCTTTAGCCTAGAGATGCTTTCCATGAACCTGTCCAGCACATGATCTCTCTCATCTAGAGTGAACTCACCGAAACATTCATCTATCCGCTTAAACAACCAGCCAACGGAGTCGGCGTTCGTGGTTGAATCATCCCCAACGATGTTAGGGACCCTGCCGTCCTCCTGCAGCCTATCCAAGTAGCTATAAATAATCCTTTTCCTGTTAACAGGGGAAAGGTTTTTCATAGACAAAAGCTCATCCCGGCTCCATATCTGGAAAAACCATGGCAGACCAGCGTGTATCCGACCATCCACCGTCAACTGATCCAGGGAAAGCTTACAGGCGTTGAAGGCGAAAAACAGCTCACCCTCAAGTTTCCTGTCACCGCTCGTTTCCTTCACATACCTCCTTTGCTTATTCTCCAGCTTCCTGAGGTTGCTGTAGACGTAATCCGCCTCATTTAAGGCCTTCTTCTTGTTTGGAGAGAACGAAAACACCAGCTTCTTAGCCCTTATCCTAGCAAGATCATATACGTTCATGTCCACAGGAGGGGAATTCCTCTCCCCGTCCAGTTCATAACTCACAGGCTTCCACCGGGATATCTTCTCATAATCCAGCTTCCCTGTTTTGATTGCGATATAAAGCCGATATTCCAGCTCCCCCGACTCCGGGTTCTTTTTGGTATACTCCACCAGGAGTTTACCGTCCCTTTCAGATAATTTATAGAATCTGCCGAAGGCATGTGTCTCGTAGGAAGGCCTCACGTCAAGACACAACCTCACCGGCTCCCTTCTCCTGAGCCTGTAGACAAGGGAGTTAAGGTTGGAGGGCATGAAAAAAACCTCCCTGTTTCCTGTTAAGTCCCTCTCCACCCTGTAGAATTTGTTGACAACCCTCCTCACCTGGAAATCCCTGTCAGGTCTCAGTTCAGCCAAAACCCTAAAAAGTGAATTATTGATTGGAGAAAAAAAACCCATATACCGGCTTTGCCCACCCAGCGAGGGTTGGTTGGAGAAGTAAGTATATCCCAGCCGATGGTTTGTCAAAAGGAAAAATGTTTCTTTATCGGTTTCCCTGGATATTGTTTTTTCCCCTATTCTGTAAACAAGCTGCATTGTTATGCATTCTTTAATTAATGTTTTAGAAATATTCTATCAACTGCCATGTTGTGGGCCAGGATATAGTTACCTATAAGTGCATCCCACCCCACCAGGGAGGCATCGTTATGGGCCTTCACCTTATCCTTCACCCTATCATCCACATTAAATGTTGAAAATTCATGGAGGCAGTTAAATAGATTATTTATTTTAGTGTCATGTTTCTTATTAAACATTTCTATGATAAAGATCCCCCTGTTCAACCTGCCCTTATCCTGCAGCAGATATCTTCCGAACCCCGCATAATCTGTCGTGATAGAGGCAACCCCCAAGGCTGCTGTTTCCACGGGCGTATAACCCCAGGGTTCATAGTATGAAGGGAAAACCCCCAGATGCGAACCCAGTATCGCCTCATTATAGTTTAAATCAAGCAAGCCGTCTGCCCCGGTTAGATAGATCGGATAGAATATGGTCTTGACCCGGTCCTCCTTCCGGTTCAACAAATCGTATTTTTTGAAATATGAGAGCATCGGGTCCCTATCCTCATCGGGGAGGTCGTGGGTGCATAGCGGTGGAGTTCCTTCTTTGAGGAACCTTCGCACCTTCTTTTTTATTTCAAAAATCAGTTTATCGCTGAATATGTTACCTGTTGAAATAGATTTCCCGGATATCAGGTTCCGTATAATCCTTCTCTCAATATCATCCAGACTATCCTCTACAGATTCTTCTACATCCTCAAAATAGGCCCTATTATGCGTGATTTCGGGTTTTATCCGCATAGTAGTCCTCGGAACCCAGAAGAATGCGACAATAGTTTTTTTTGATTTCTTCTTCTTCAACTCCTTATTTAGTTTAGATAACGCCTCAATGAAAACATCAAACCCTTTGTTATGGAATTCATATCTCCCCGTGGTGAAATAAATCAATGTGTTATCCAAGTCAAAGGAATAATAAGGGAAGAAATAGCACTCCAAAAATTTTTTTATCTTCTCTCTATAGAGGATATGATCCACCGAAATCTGCTCAAATGAGGGATAATCATTTATATTAAGTCCGTTATAAAGTAACAGATCCGGCTTCTTTTTAAGGAAGTTTTCCACCTGCATAGAGGTTATCTCGCTTACTGTGGTGAATACGTCACAGATGTGGGCTGATACCCTCTCCACCTGATGTTTTGAATGGAGTTTGAAGTTATATGCCTCCGTTTCCGGATCAATCTTATCTATTCCTTTGTATAGTTCTACGTTATTTCCCGCCATAGCCCTCCCAAGCATGGTCCCATGGGTTGTGAATACGGTGCCTATATCCACGTTCTTCCTTTTTAGATGCAGCAGGGCACCGCATGCAAGCCATTCATGGAAATGGGCTACAATCTTCTTACCTTTAAAGACCCTGGATTTAGCGAGTTCCTCCAGAAACCTTCCTGCGGCAACCCCCCAGAGCATGGGTTCATCGAAATCAGAGAACACAGTGCCCAAGGAATCAATTTTATAGCTCTCCCAGAACTCACCCTTGATATCATAATTCTGGTATATGAAACCCTGATAATCAAGGAGCACTACACTAGGTTCCCCGGGAATCAGCCATTTCCCAAAGTGACAGACTATCCCCTCCTTTCTGAGTTTCTTACATATGTTATGAAGCCCGTTAGGAGGTATCCTCTCCTGGAACTCCGTAACAGCCTTATCCGGGAAATACGGGCCAACCAAGAAATACTTGTCCTGGTATATTCTTATTGTTTCAGGGGTCTTGGATTTTATAACCGTATGTATGCCCCCTACCTTGTTGCAAACCTCCCAGCTGAGCTCGAATAAATAGTCTGCCCTTTTTTTCACCATCCTTTTCTTGATTATTTCGTTAGTTGTTTAATCCTGCTTTTCACATAGCGGGCCATGCTCTTCCTGGTCTTCAGTTTGCGGAGTTCTTTAGCTAGTGCCGGGTCGCCTAATATGTCGTTCACCCAGTTAGCGAAGTCGTTTTTGTAGGGGTTCACGTGGTAGTGGAATGTCTCGAAACTCATCGACATCAGTTCCTTCTCCAGATCCGCCAGATTCTTCAGTATTACCCCCCCATTCACCCAGAACACCTTGTCTTCAGGGGCGTTAGTAAGCATCTTCTTGTTTTTTCCGGAGCTCTTTTTTTTCTTGACCGAGTTCTTCTTTTTAGCAACCATTTTTTTTACCCTCTTTAAATCGATGTCATCCATTTTTTATGGAATATGAAATATTGCATAATATTGTATATTGTGCTTTTTGTATAAAAGATAAGGGTTTGCATGATGTGTGTTTTGGTCTTTTATTAGAGAAATTTCTTGGTTTATGGATAGGAAAAACTCCTGAAAAATGCACAATGAACTATAATATAATAGATAAGGCAATTTTTGTATCATATCAGCCCATAAAATATATATGGGCAAGGTATTTATACATCTTATCACCATAAATTTACGAAAAAATGGTTAAAGTAATGATAATCGAAGACTCTATATTCGAGAGGAAAGCAATCTCAAGATACCTGAAAAAGGCAGGATACAACGACGTTATAGAAGCAGGTAACGGGGAGGAAGGGCTTAAACTCGCAAACCTGGAGAAACCGGATATCGTACTACTGGACCTGAGAATGCCTGGTATGGACGGGATGGACGTTATAGGGGAGTTGAAAAAAAACCACAGAGATGTAAAAATACTCGTGGTTAGCATTATAAGAAATAAGAAGGTGGTGGACAAATGCCTTGAGCTGGGTGCTGATGGATACCTTAGCAAACCAGTCACGCAAGAGAATCTCGTGGAAAAAATAAAGGAGATACTAGCTTCTAGCTCCTAATTTAAACCCTTCCCCTTAAATAGATAATAAGATGAAAAAAACAGTTCTGTTCCTATTAATTTTTCTATTCGCTGTTAGCTCAACAACAGCAACTGAGATAATCATTATCAACGAAACAGAAGAGAGGATATACACCCTCGACAAAGTCACCCTATCAGGAGACCTTGCAGATGACCTGCTAACCATCCAAGGCTCTGGTGAAGTAATCCAGGGAGAGAATGTAAAGGTTTATCTCTTTGGACCAGCAACAGATGTGCTGGTAACCGACTTAGAGGTTAACGGCCAAGAAACAACCGTGTCCTTCGACGACAAAGGCTATTTTTTCATGGCAGATGAGGGCTTAATCAACCTCCAAGGTAAACTAGAGATCAGAACCATCGGGCAGATTATGTTGTACGTCAACGGCCCGATAAACGAGCTCAACTTTGATTTAGAGCACGGTTACGCTATAGAGGGAGACCGCTTCGGAGTATACAATGAGAGAATAGTCCTACAGCGGAGTGAGAAGGTTGCTATGCTGGTGGACGGGAACTTCAGATACAGTTACGCTGAGAGAGACAGGTTCCAGTACATGATAAAGTTCAAGGCCTTCGGCCGCTCCCTTGGAAGATACACCCTTGACTTACCCAACAACGAGATAGTCTCCTCTGTCACTGGAGTCATGAAATGGGAGCAGTCAGGCAACAGACTATTGCTGGATCTAGAATCCTCTGAGGCATCAGTATCTGTAACAGGATTATTTAACAGCAGAGACATCAGAATACCCTTGAGGGAGGATAAACACCACGTCCTGATTGAATCAGACCCTGAGAAGAAAACCAGCATATCCACGGGTGCCAGAGAAATAGACCTCTCCGAGTCGCCTATGAGCGCAACATACCCTAACGCCAGAGCATTCATCGCATCAAGAGATGACATCATTCACATAACAATAAAGCAGCTGGATCTGATGCCCTCGCTTTCCGCCTCAGTCAGCAGGGCAACCCACAGGGTAGCGATTACAGAGAAAGGCAGTATCGTTGGGGAGATGAACTATGAGTATGCGAACACTGGAGTGGATTATGTAGAGATTGATGCCCCAGGCACTCCACTATATGCGTCAACAGCAAGAGCGGCTGTGAAACTAACGAAGGACGAGAAACTCCTCCTGTCTCTCCCAAAAACCGAGCACGGAAACCTTGACCTGGTGTATTTCACCACCACCCGGCCTCTGGCACCTGTAGCATTAATAGAGATCCCACTCGCTAAAACAGACCTGCCCATCACCACATCAGATACATACATATACCTGCCAGAAGACTATATAGTATTGGATACGTTGGGTGCTAAGGGGGGAAGCGAGCTACCGGCTCTTGACTCAACCATCCTGTTCCTCATAATACTCCTCCTTCTGGCTGCTGCAGTCAGATACAACAAGAGATTTATCACAGGATATATTGTTTTTTCCGCCGGCTTATTCTACTTCAACCTGGGTTTGTTCATATTACTGGTTGCCTTGACCCTGGCTGCTATAGCAAGGAAACACCTGCCGGAGGGGTTCAACATTAAATGGGTTCTTGCCGGAGCAGCGTTGCTGGTGGCAGTGTTTATGTTTCTGCTCGTTCCCCTGCTCGTATGGCAGATGGGAGTATTCAGGATGGGCTCCTCAGGGGTCACCAGAATGGGAGGCGACTACGCTATGGTGCAGGAGGCAGCCGCTCCAGCAGCGTTCAAGGGCCTGAATGTGATAGGAGAAGATAAGGAGGGAGCTATAACAGTACCAACCAGAACAGGCGTCTACCCCGTGAAGCTGGAGCTGCCCAGACTGGGTAAAACCATAACAGTGAAAAATCACCTGGTGACCAAAGAGAAACAGTTGAATCTTAAGGTTTTGCTGGTAGCGGGCTGGTTTAAATACCTATTTTATTTAATCTCTTTAATAGCTGGATACATGGCTTACATGGAATACAGGATGGAGGTAGGGGATGACTAAGAGGGGTTTGGTTGTTGGCAGGTTCCAGCCGTTTCATTTCGGGCACATGAAGTTCATCGAGTGGGTGGCAAACGACATCAACTACCTTATCATAGGAATAGGAAGCTCACAGGAAAGCCATACCCTCAATAACCCATTCAGCGCCTCAGAAAGAAGGGACATGATAAAGAAATCCCTGGGAACGAAAATAAGGTACGAAATCGTGGAAATACCTGACGTGAACGACGACAGCCGCTGGATTTCTCACGTAGAGGATATCTGCCCTGCTTTTGATTTAGTGTACACCAACGGGGAGAAAGAGAAGAGGCTGTTCAGCAATAGGGGGTATAGTGTTAAGTCCACGCCCTTCTTCAACAAGAAACAGTACTCTGGAACAGAGATAAGGAACAGGATGATAGACAACAGGCACTGGATGGATTTGGTTCCGCAGGGGACTATTGATGTTCTGGAATCCATAGACGGCGCAGGCAGAGTAAGGCGTTTATATGAGAGTTATACCTATAGAGACTAGGACAAGAACCCATCCAACAAGCACGATAAACTTCAGAAACCTCCGGAAGCCTTCCACAAACTCCAGGACAAGCCATAAGGCTGTTACCGGAATCAGCATGGATATAGCATCCGCGTACTTCTCCGCATACACGGGATTAGCCTGATATAATGTAATGCTCAGGAGATATTCTATGCCCTGCCTTATCAGATCATATACGAAATAAAACACATTAACCATAAAAGCAATCTCTTCAACCATTTTGTTTAATTATCTGTTTAATAGGATAATAAATCATTTCAGGGAAGCAACGAATTCGTCGAAGAGGTAGTAGTTGTACCAGGGACCTGGATGCCCCTCAGGGTGGTACTGTACAGCACTGACCGGCAGCTCCCTATGTTTTATGCCCTCCACGGATCTGTCGTTTAAGCTGATGTGTGACACCCCCAGGTCTTCTGGCAGGGTATCTGAGTCAACTGCGAAGCCGTGGTTTTGTGAGGTGATATGTACTCTTCCCGTCTTCAAGTCCTTGACCGGGTGGTTGCTGCCCCTGTGCCCGAATTTCAGTTTATAGGTTCCGGCCCCGTAGGCTATTGAAATCAGCTGCAGTCCAAGGCAGATGCCGAACATTGGAAGCTCCTCCTGCACCAGCTTCTTTATGGATTCCACCACATAAGAGGACTTCTGCGGGTCTCCCGGGCCGTTAGACACCAGTATCCCGTCCGGCTCCAGATCCATGATTTCCCCAGCTGATGTTTTAGCCGGCACCTGGATTACGTTAACTTTTCTCTCCATAAGCAGGCGCATGATGCTATGCTTAACCCCACAGTCTATTAATACAACACTCTTTCCCCCGCCAGCATCGTGTCTAACAATCTTTTTAGTGGATACCAGATCCACCAAATCCATCTCCGATATATTTTTTAGTCTAGATGCCTTCTCCTTCAGATCCCCCAGCTCCTTCTTCTCGTATGGATACTTTAGTATCCCATTCAGGACGCCGTGGAGCCTGATTTTTCTGGTCAGGAACCTGGTGTCTATCCCCTGTATGCCAGGAACACCGTATTGCTTAAGGAAACCGTCCAGGTTGTTCCCCACCCGGGAGTCTCTGGCGTTAGAGTTCAGTTCCCGTATAATGAAACCCTCAGCCTGTATCCTGGGGGACTCGAAGTCCTGCTCCCTTATGCCGTAGTTGCCCATCAGGGGGTAGGTCATCAACAGTATCTGGTACTTGTAGGAGGGGTCCGTTAATGCCTCCTGGTAGCCAGTCATGGAGGTGTTGAATACTACCTCTCCCTCAGCTGTCTCCTGGGAGCCGAATCCTTCACCCTCTAATACGGTGCCGTCCGCTAAAACAAGAACCGCGTTATTCTCCATCCCTTAAGTATAAGGATTATGGATAGATATTTCCCGAAAAAAAGGAAAAAGAAAAAGAAAGTTTATAGTATGGGCAGATACTTGTCCAGCTCGTACTGGCTTACATGCTGTCTGTAGCCGTCCCACTCCAGCTTCTTGTTGTCTATGAATTTCTCGAAGATGTGGTCTCCCAGTGCTTTCTTTACCAGCTCGCTTCCCTCAGTCAGCTCAGTGGCCTCAAACAGGTTGCTTGGTAGGGTCGTTATACCCCTCTTCTTCCTCTCGGATCCGGTCATCTCGTAGATGTCTGCCTCTATCGGATCACGGAGCTCTAATTTCTGTTCTATACCCTCCAATCCCGCTGCCAGCATCACAGAAAAAGCCAGATACGGGTTACATGCAGGGTCAGGAGACCTTACCTCAATCCTCGTTGACTTCTCCTTCCCTGGCTTGTATTCAGGCACTCTCACAAGAGCCGACCTGTTCTTTTTGGCCCACGAGATATATACCGGAGCCTCATAGCCTGGAACCAGCCTCTTGTAGGAGTTAACCCACTGGTTCAGTACAGAGGTCATCTCCGGGATATACCTGAGTATTCCAGCAGTATAGTGTTTCGCTGTGTCGGAGAGGTAATACTCGTCATCTGCATCGAAGAAGGCGTTTTTGTTTCCTTTAAAGAGAGACTGGTGGACGTGCATCCCACTTCCGTTTTCGCCGTAGATTGGTTTCGGCATAAATGATGCGTAGAGTTCATGTTTCATAGCAATCTCCTTAACGATCAGGCGGTAGCTCATGGCGTTGTCAGCCATCGCCAACGCATTAGTATACCTTAAATCTATTTCATGCTGGGATGGTGCTACTTCATGGTGGCTGTATTCAACCTTTATCCCCATGTCTTCAAGCATTAAGACCGTCTCTCTTCTTAGGTCGCTTGCCACATCTAGGGGTGTGAGGTCGAAGTATCCTCCCATGTCAAGGCCTTCAGGGTTGTATGAATCCTTGAAGTAGAAGAACTCTAGTTCAGGTCCCACGTAGAAGTCGTATCCCTTCTTTTTTGCTTTCTCTATATTTCTCTTCAATGCCCAACGAGGGCATCCATCGTATGGTTTCCCGTTCGGTTCAAGAACGTCACAGAACATGCGTGCAACACCATGCTCCTCCGGCCTCCAGGGGATTATCTGGAAGGTGGTTGTATCAGGCATTGCTATCATGTCGCTCTCATGTATCCTCGCAAATCCCTCTATTGAGGACCCGTCGAATCCCATCCCATCATCTAATGCGGTCTCCAGTTCCTCCACAGTTATTGCAAAGCTCTTCAGGAACCCAAGAATGTCCGTAAACCATAACCTGATAAATTTAACGTCGTTCTCCTCCACTTCCTTTAATACGTATTCCTTGTCTTTTTTGTCCATTTTAAGATCCCTCTTTTTTTCATGGATTATCAAGATATTGGATAAATATTTAATTTTATTAAATAAAAATAAAGAATCCATCAAAAAAAAAGAATAGGAGGAAATAATTAAATAGCCTCCTCCCCATCCTCCCCGGTTCTCACCCGTACCGCATCCCCTACAGGGATCACAAAGCTTTTTCCGTCACCGATGTTGCCTGTCTTCGCTGCTTCAACGATTGTGTCAACAACCTTGTCAACATCCCCTGATTTCACAACCGTCTCTATTTTCATCTTAGGGAGGAGATCAACCTTATAGTTTGTCCCCCTCCACTGCTGCGTGATCCCCTTCTGTTTACCGTGTCCCTTCACCTCCGTCACAGTTAATCCGTTAATCCCTATGTCGGTCAATGCCCGTCTCACGTCATCAAACTTCTCTGACCGGATTATTGCCTCTATTTTTTTCATTTAGCTCACCTCCCTTCCTGAAACAGATTTTGCATGCACGAAGTCCGGGTACGCCACTATCCCGTGTTCTCCGATGTCCAGACCTTCCAGCTCCTCCTTTTCAGATACCCTTATTCCAGTAGTGTGTTTGAGTACATAAAACAGGATGAAGCCTGTTCCAAATGCCCACAGGAAGCTCACAACTACACTTATGAGTTGGCATGCGAAGAACCCCGCATTTCCGTAGAGCAACCCTGTAATGAAAGGTGCTTCTGTTGCGTAGTTGCCGTAGGTCCCGTCCGCAAACAGCCCGAGTGCGAGAAGACCCCAGCTTCCGTTGAAGCCGTGCACCGGTATTGCGCCGACGACATCATCCACGCCGTGTCGCTCGATGAACCAGTAGCCGTAGCAGACGATAAATCCTGCCACAATTCCTATCACCACCGATGCCCATGGAGCAATCCATGCACAGGGCGCTGTTATCGCAACCAAGCCCGCAATTGCACCGTTAGCGGTCATTACTACATCCGGCTTGCCGAACTTTATCCAGGTTATGAACATTGCAGCCAGTGCGGCTGCAGCAGCCAGGTTTGTGTTCACCGCTATCACTGATATCCTCAGCTCGTGGGCTGAGAGCGTGCTCCCCGGGTTGAAACCGAACCAGCCGAACCAGAGGATGAATGCCCCAAGCATTATTAATGAAACACTGTGTCCTGGCATGGGCCTGGGTTTCCCACTATTGCTATACCTGCCGATTCTCGGACCGAGCAACAAAACGGCGGCGAGTGCGACATATCCTCCTACGGCGTGAACAACACCGGATCCTGCAAAGTCAAGTGCACCGTAACCTCCTCCGAGCTCCGTCATGAAATCCGCTGAGGAAAGCCAGCCACCACCCCAAAGCCAGTGCCCGTATATCGGGAATATTATTGCACTGATAACCAGACTGCATATAACGTAAGTGCTGAATTTTGGTCTCTCCGCTACTGCACCACTGACTATTGTTGCGGCGGTTGCACAGAACACCATCATGAAGAACCATGTCAAGGCAGTGCCGACATCGTATGATTCACCGAGTAAGAAGAAGCCATCTGTTCCGACGAGCATACCGGCTGTGGTGCCCATCATCAGCGCAAATCCAACCGCAAAGAAAGCGATTCCTCCTACACTGTAGTCCATCAGGTTTTTCATCAGAACGTTTGCGACGTTTTTGGCTCTTGAACAGCCTGAGGATTACGAGGCAGAAGAGCAGGTAAGCTGGTTCGGGATTAAATGCAGGGTAAGGTTTACGTCCCTGTGGAAGTGGCTGACAGAGAACTGAGGATGTTTGGGTATATTTGATTACATATAACTCCAGAATCTGTTTCGAGGATTTACAAAGAGGAAGGCTTTATATACCTGTATGTTATATATATCTAACATATAGTTAGAAATAAACAACAAAAGAGGTGTTATTGATGGAAACAACAAAAACAGATAAAATAATAGGGGTGTTAGGTATATTTTTTTGTGTCGGCGCCGTAGCTTTATTAATGACAACAGAGACAATAGATATTACAATTATTTTAGCACTGCTTGTGGCTGGAGTGATATGTATTGTAACAGGATTTTCTCGGTGTCTTGGATACAGGAAGGGTCCGAGAACGGATGAGAGAACAAGAAAATTAAGCGCATTCGCGGCCACATACTCGTGGTTCATAACATTCATGCTTGTAAATATCTTATTCCTACTGGATTACTTTGGTCGATTAACAATAACCGTTTCACAGACCCTTGGAGTGATATTCTTTATCATGCTTGTGACAATGTTCGGCATGAGTGCATATCTCAAGCAGAAAGGCTACGTAGAATGAAAACCAGGATAAAGGAACTTCGAGCCAGATACGATTTAACGCAGGAGGAACTCGCAAAAAAAGTCGGGGTCAGGAGAGAAACAATTGTATTTCTTGAAAAAGGAAGATACAATCCTTCATTGAAATTGGCTTATGATGTGGCCAAAGTCCTGAAATCAGATATAGAAGAGGTGTTTATTTTTGAAGAGGATTGAATCCATCGAGGGGATTGAAATTAACGGTTCCAGTATGAACGAAGGTTAGACATTAGATCATCAATCAGCATTATTATCCCTTCTTTACTCCTTTCAAGATTCTTCCAGCTCCAAGCAATACTGGAAGTTCATCCTTTATCTCGATCCCTGATTTTCTGAGTAATAATTCAATATCAGATTTTATAAACTCTGGATAATATCTGCTTTCATAGGATTTAACAGAAGGATAAATCAAAAATCTGCTAATCCTGTGTTTCTTTCAACACTGTTTCCCTAATAGTTAAAGGCATATCATGTAAGGCGAAGGAAATACATGAGACATCGAAATAATCATTTTAAATGGTATATCTGTTGCGTCCGCGACCTTGAATCTCACATTACATACCTGGCCTTCCTCATGGCAACATTCAACATATCCGTAGATAAATCAATACCAACAACATCATAACCCTTTCTCGCAAATGCAAACGCCTGTTTCCCTGTCCCGGTAGCAACATCCAGTACTCTTGAGCCGTTTCCTGCATCAGTAAACTCCACAACCTTATTCATTAGCCCTGAAATAAATATATCCAGAATATCATAAACAGAAGCCCACCTTCTGAAGAACTTTTTTATGTACGAGTAATATTCATCCTCCATTGCTTCCCTCCAGACTCCTTAAGAGTAAGAACAATTAGCCTGTTGTCTTTAAAGAACTCAATGATTTTATTTCTAATATCCTCAGGCATTTCATCAAAAAAGAGCCTTCTTCTGTCCCTCAGTCGGATATTACCTGTGAGTTTAACAAGGGATTTAGGATTAGTCTCACCTGTGAAAAGCTTTAACCAGCAGGCTATTCCATCATCAAAACGCACATTCCTTGATATGCATCAACCCATCGTTTATCTGTCTGATTATCTGATTATAGTCTGCATCAGAATTAGCCTTCTTTAATGACAGGTTCTCTATCCTCAGTAAATTGCCGACAGTAATGACAATCCTTAGTTGAGCATCGGCTTTCTTAAATCGCATCAAATCCTCAAAATCTTCCTCGCTTATCCCAAATTTTTCTATTTCACCCTTCTTTATTCTATCAGGGATATGAATCGCTTTTACGGAATCAATCTTCTGAGTAGTATAGCCCATTATTTTAAGCCATTCCTATGCCTCGCTGTCTATTCTCCATGAATTAAACTTTCTACAAATTGCCTTCTCATTTGAAAACCCTCCTCTTGCAGTTTTTGAGCCAAGTTCTATTTTATCCATGTTTTTATTCAAGATAATATTAGATACTAAGAAAATATAAAAAAAGGTTACAGATACCATCCCTGTTTTATCGAGATCTTACCTCTTTAAGCAAAATTTCCGGTAACTATTTATACCCTAACCTTTATGTTAGGGCACCGTTAACTTATTCAGTCTCTAATCTAATTAAGCAGGGAATAGTTGCAGCAAATTTCCTTTAGATTATTTTCAGAAAATCTATGACGGAGGTTTTTCATTCTACAGAAGATCTAATATCCCTTCAAGGGATTAATCAACATAGAGGGGATAGTGTTGCCATTCACACACCTCCCTCTTGACTCTGTTATTATACCATACCTCAAACCTCAATGGTTCTGTTGTATTCCTCAATAACCTGAACCTGCAGACATCCTCGTCGTTCAGTGACAGATCCCCTAAAACAATCTCCGGACTATCGAAGAACCCTTCATCAAGGGCGACGCATTTAACACCCCTGAGATCCTCGTTCGCGCCGATGAAAACATACGCTGAATCATTCCCACACACTGCCCTGGTATTGATCGATGCCCCTCCAGAACCCATAAGCAAAAAAATCTTTGAAAAAAACACAACCCCCAGAACCACAAACACCACACATAACAGGGCCACTGAATAATCCCTTATCCTCGCACTTCGGTTACTGGATTCCATTCTACCGTAGTGTATATAGGCCTGAATTTTTAAAAGACAACCCAACGATTAGATAATACCCTAGATATGACCCTGATTTATTGTGGATTGAATAAAAATCCATCATTTATCTGCCGGTTTACTGATTTATATATCCTAGATTCTAAAGAAAGTATTATGTCACCCAAGATTGATGACCTGGACCTGAACATACTGCGGGAACTGAAGAGGGATGCACGGAAAAGCTACAGGGAGATAGCAGAGAAACTCAATGTTGCAGAAGGCACAATCTACAACAGAGTGAACAAGCTCCAGGAAACAGGCGTAATCAAGGGGTTCATCTCAGACATAGACTTCTCCAAACTAGGCTACGACCTGATTACAGTAATAGGCATAACAGTCGAAGGCGGGCATCTCCCAGAACTAGAGAAAAAAATCGCGGAAAAACCAAACGTATCTGCCCTCTACGACGTCACCGGAGACTATGATGCATTAATCGTTGCTAAATTCAAGGACCGCTGCTCTCTCAACAAATTCATCAAAGAGATTCTTGCAATGCCGGACGTGAAAAGAACATACACCATGGTCGTCCTGAACGTGATGAAAGAAGCGCACGGCATTGAAATCTAAAAACAAACCAGTTATTTAAAACTAAAACCAAGATACTTAAAAAGGTGTTTCTCATGGAAAAAAGATATCTTAAAGCAACGGGACTGTTTTTTCTAACCATCGGGTTGATACTAGCAAGCGGCTGCACAGGAGGAGGAGATAAAACAACCACCACAGCCGCGAAAACAACCACCTCAGAGGGTGGAGTGACAACTACACAAGCAGAGTCTGCGACAACAACCCAAGCTCCTGCGACCACAACACCCTCCGGAGTTGAAGGAATGTACACCGGCTTCATGGAGGTAAGCGAGGGGCAGTGGGTTGAGTACGTGATGGACTCCGAGGGAATGGAAACAAAACAGAGAATAGAGAATATAGGAACAGATATTGTAAACGGCGTGAAGAGCACCGGAGTAGAGATGGAGATAGAGGCTGGAGGACAGACCAGCATAACGCAGATGTGGGTTGACTCATCTACACAAGAGCTTGTGAAATACGCGATGAAAACCCAGGATATGGTGATGTGCATGGACGTAAGCAACATGGAAGAAGAACCACCGGCTTTAGGCGGAGAAGAGGGTACGCCAGAGGATTACCTGCCCAACATGCCAGACATCTCCTATGGAACATACACCACACCAACAGGGAAAACCGTGAACGTGGCTAAATATAGTTCAGGAGAGTTAGGAGAGGGTGAATACTGGGTCAGCAGTGAGATACCGTTCGGAATGGTGAAAACAGTTGACCCAGAAGGGGAAACAATAATGTATCTCTACGATTATGGTCTAAGTGGAGCAATGAGAAGCATAACCAAATCTGAGATGGAAAACTGCATGGACCTCTCAGAAGGAATGCCGGACATCCCGATGTGAGGTGAGATACACCCACCCCCCCGGGATGCCAGAAACCCCTGCCGCCTCCTCTGTCAGAGCCATAAGATCCCTGCGGGAGATTGTTGAAATCCTGAAATTCCTGCTACCCGCCATCAACTGCTGCAGGCCTACACGCATCTTCTGAGAGAAGGTATAGATGCCTATCGCCCCCAAAGGAATATCTTTTATTTCACTGCCGTATTTCTCCCTAAGCTCTTCATAGGTGATGAATATCTCCTCCACACTGCTCCCGTATTTCGAAACAGTCTTAGGTAGTTCACCCTTCTTAAGCCACTTCCCAATGTTCTTACCAACCATACCGGGTATCATCAAAGCCCTCCCCATGCACACAGCCTTCACATAAGGATCCCCCATAGCAATCGCCTTAAATACACCATCCTCAGTCGAGAACCCACCAGCAATAGCGATGTCAGGAACCTTCATCCCGTTTTCTCTGAGCCTCTCACAGAAGTTATATGTCAGAGACTGTAGATAGAACGTTGGGATACCCCACTCATTCATCATCGGCCAAGGACTCATCCCCGTCCCGCCGGGTGCGCCGTCTATTGTCAATAGATCCAGTTTCGCCTCAGACCCATAACGCAAAGCCATAGCAAGCTCTGCCTGAGAGTATGCACCTGTCTTGAGTGTGATCCTCCTGAATCCAAGATCTCTGAGCCGGTCAACCTCCTCAAGGAATGACTCCTTCTCCACAAAACCCAGGCGGGAGTGTCTCTCAAACTCCTTAATCTCTCCCTCCCTGTATGCTCTCTGAACATCAGGGTGAGTCGGGTCAGGCGTTACAAGATAACCCCGTTTTTTAAGCTCAACCGCCCTTTCAATCTTCCAAACCTTTATTTCGCCGCCTATACACTTGGCTCCCTGACCCCACTTTAACTCAATCGTATCAAGATTATGTTTAGATGACACATACTCTGCAACACCCAACCGCGTGTCCTCTACATTCATCTGGATAAGGATCTCACCGTATCCCTCATGAAATCTTTTATAAATCTCCATTCGACGATCCATCTCCGGCGACTTCTTAACCTTTCCTTCACCGTCTAATTCAAGTCCAGGGTCTATTCCACAGACGTTTTCACCGCATACTATTGTAATGCCTGAAATAGCTGCTCCTACCGCAAAGTGCTCCCAGTTCGTTCTGGCTATTTCTGTTGAACCCAGTGCTCCTGTGAATATGGGCACCTTCAACTTGATTTTCTTGTCCCATCCGTACTCTGTTTCGGTATCAACGTTGGGGAAAATCGCCGTATCAGGATCTGGTTTAACATCACTAGGCAAGCCTTTTGCCCCGACAGCATAACCCTGGATATTGATGTGGGAGTAATCAATCGGGTAATCCTTGTCCGCACCCGCGGTTATCTCCCCGAACGGTCCAGGGTAGAGTATTTCACGACCCCTGAATGAAGACAACCAGACCTCACAGCCCCCCTTACATCCGTCAACACATCTTGTGCAGATACCAGACATTGGAACAACATCCCTTGAACGATTAAATGTTCCCGTTGCATCATTAGCATTTGGTCTTCTTAGATTCATAGTGATTCACCTCATTTAGCATATGGTTTTTTTATTATTGAGTATCCTGCTTTAAATGCGGTTGGTTTTATTTTTAAACTTTTAAGTATAAATAAGTTATGATATGAAACTAACACGCAATGATAAATACGTCCTTAAGTATCTTATAAAAAATGGAAGATCCCAGGACTCAGATATAGCCAAGAAACTAAAAATAACCCCCCAAGCAGTCGGTAAGATAAGGAAAAAACTTGAGTCAATGGGAGTGATAACTGGGTACTCCACAATAGTTGATTATGAAAAACTCGGCGTTAATGTCATTGCAATCGTGCTTTTTAAATTCACGCCGGAGGCAAGAAGGACACTGTTTACTGAAGAAGACATCAACGAAAGAATAAAGGGAGCTAATATCATAAACTTTTATCGTGTTCCGGAAGGAGATGTCACACACATAGTCACCTACGGCTTCCGTAGTCTGGAGGAACTAGATAACTACTTCCATATCCTGCAGACTGAGAGAGGGTATATATCAGAAATCAAGAAGCTGTACATATTATCATCTAAGAGCCTGAGGAAAAACTCTGACAAGGAATTGCTCATCAAGGTAATTGATGAGATAGGGAAAGAGAAACTTGCAAGACCACTGCCGCTGAAAACAAAGAAGGAGGGTGCACCACCCATACGAAAAAAAGGGTTGGTAGACATAGGATACTAACTCATTCCCACTCAATTGTTCCAGGAGGCTTATGTGTGAGATCATACACCACCCGGTTAACCTCAGGTATTTTGTTAGTGATCCGGGTCGATATCTTTTCAAGGACACTGTAGGGTATCTCCGCGAAATTAGCGGTCATCCCATCCACGCTCTCCACAATCCTTAAGGCAACAGAATTCTGGTAGGTCCTCACATCACCCTGCACGCCAACAGACTTAATTGACAGGAGCACGGCGAAAAACTGCCAGAGACTCTCATCCAAGCCAGCCTTCTTGATTTCCTCCTTCACTATGGCATCAGCTTCCTTCACTATAGCAACAGACTCAGGGGTTACCTCACCAATAATCCTTATAGCAAGCCCCGGCCCAGGGAAGGGATGCCGTTCAGCGATTTCTTCAGGCAAACCAAGTTTCCTTGCGACAACCCTCACCTCATCCTTGTATAAATCCTTCAGGGGCTCAATAATCTCAAGTCCAAGGACCTCAGGAAGCCCTCCAACATTATGGTGGCTCTTTATGGTCGCAGCATCATCTGTACCGCTCTCAATCCGGTCAGGATAGATGGTGCCCTGTATCAAGTAATCAGCTCCAACCCCCTCAGCCACCTCCTCAAAGACCCTTATGAACGTCTCCCCGATAACCTTCCTCTTCTCCTCCGGATCAACCACACCCTCCAAGGCCTTAAAGAACCTGTCTCGGGC
The DNA here is from genome assembly GCA_002254565.1 of Candidatus Altarchaeales archaeon ex4484_2. GTDB lineage: Archaea > Altiarchaeota > Altiarchaeia > IMC4 > QMZM01 > EX4484-2. The sequence continues at coordinate 31,052 of NJEG01000010.1, forward strand.
GTCAACGAACCTGAAATTGAAGTGGAAATCTTGCGTAAACGTTTTCTTTATTGATTCGGGCTCGTTTTTCCTCATAAGACCCGTGTCTATGAACACGGAGGTTAGCTTCTTGCCTATGGCCTTGTGCGCCAAAACCGCTGCCGTGCTCGAATCCACGCCACCGCTCAAGGCGATAATAGCCTTCTTTTCTCCGATGGATGCATTGATTTTTTCGATTGATTCCTTGATGAAATCAGCCATCTCCCAGTTGCCCTTGCATTCGCAGACATCAAAGAGGAAGTTTCTGAAGACCCGCACACCCTTCACTGTGTGCGCTACCTCGGGGTGGAACTGGACGCCGTAGACCTGCTTTCCCCTGTGCCTGAAGGCAACAACGGGAGAGTTTCTGGTATGCGCCAGTATCTCGTACCCTGAGGGCATCCCCGTAACAGTGTCGGAGTGGCTCATCCAGACCTTTTCTTTCCTGGAGAGACCCTTTAGGATGCTGACTGGTTTATCCACCACCATATCTGTAATGCCGTATTCCTTCATACCAATTGACCCGACCTCCCCGCCCTCATAGAAGGCAATCGCCTGATGTCCGTAGCAGATGCCCAGGACAGGTATGTTTTTATCCTTGATGTGCTTCATGAACCCATCTGTCAGCTTCTGGCTGTCTTTCTCGTAGACGCTCTGCGGCCCCCCTGAGAGTATGAAACCCTTGATTTCGTATTTATCCCCATAATCTCCCAGCTTTGCTGTGGGGGAAATAATCTCAGAGTAGACGCCCAACTCCCTGATACGTCTAGCTATCAGGTGACAGTACTGCCCGCCGAAATCCATAACAAGAACACATTCAAGCATTTTTATGTACGTTAATATATAGGGGATTAAAGATATAGTGCCATGAAAAATCTAACAAAAATTCTAGAATAACATGGGGGGCGGTTCCCCGGAAAAAAAAAACCGCCATGCCCTGCTTTATTTGCTATGCTGTAACCTCTGCACCTAATCCTTAACAGCCTTCTCCAGCTTATCTATCTTCCTCTCCAGATGCAGTATATCCCTCTTTGAAGCCACATCCAGCCTCTCCAACGCCTTACTGACCTCCCTGTCGATCCTGTTTTTAAGCTCTTTACTGTTTTCCTCGGATTTCTTCATAAGGTCTTCCACAAGAGCCTTACCCTCCTCCTGGCTTAACTCACCCTTCGTTATTAATTCATCCACTAAGGCATCGGCTTTTTCCTTTGTGAGGGCAGCAACCCCGATCCCCAGCAAACCAATTTTCCGTATGTATTCATGCATAATATCACCTCATAGAGTATATCTGGGATTCAAAATAAAAGAGTCAGAATCTCCCGGACCGCAGGATCGATATAACCAACCCCATCCCCAGGATTCCCGCAACCACGAAACCCAGGACGCCTAAGGTAGGGAATCCAAACAGCATATGACCTTCACCGGTTAACATAATCACAGACGACGCAACAATAATTGCAGAGATTATAAGACTTACGGAAATCCTATTGCTTACCGTATCCAACTCCGACATAAGTTTGCCAAGACCCCTGTGCTCCAGATCCACCGTGAATTTGCTCTCCTGCAGCCTGAACAATATCCGATCCAGTCTTCTTGGGAGTTTGATTATAAGTTCATTGAATTCAGATACGTTGTCGATAAATCTCCTGATTATTCTCTTCGGCTGCAGTCTCTCTGCAACCAGGGACTCTACAAAGGGCTTGGATATCTCGGTTAGATTAAAATCAGGATCCAGTTCCCTGCATATCCCCTCTATAGTTACGAGGGTCTTAATCAATAAAACAAAATTTGCAGGAATCCTGATCCTGTGCTTCAACGCGATTTCCATTACCTCATTCATCATCGAGGAGATCTCGATCTGCCTTAACGAGGTGCCGTAGTATCTATCTATAAGGTCTCCGATATCGTTTCTGAATTCAAAGATAACGGTTTCGTCACCCACCACCCCTATGTCCAGAAACTCATCCACAAGCTTCCTGGTGTCCTTCTGGATTACTCCAATGAAAAGACTCGCTAATTTCTCCTTCATGTAGTCATCTACCCTGCCCACAATCCCGAAATCCACGAAGGCAATAACTTCATCATCCATCACGAAGATGTTCCCCGGGTGAGGGTCTGCATGAAAGAAACCGTCTGCAAGTATCTGCTTCATGTATGCTTTAGCTATGTTCTCAGACAGGTTCTTTCTGACCTGCTCTTCCACCCCCCCGCCTAAGTCACTCACCTTAGTCCCTACAACAGTCTCCATGGTCAGTATCCCTTTACTTGTATACTCCCAGTAGACCTCGGGTATATGGATTGATGGATCATCCAGAAAGTTTCTCCTGAATCTCTCCGCATTCCGTGCCTCTAAATTAAAATCCAGCTCCTTCCTTATTGTTTTAGCGAATTCCTCCACAATACCTGTAGGGTCATATAGCCTGCTCTCAGGTATATGTTTAGTGACAAGCCTTGCAAGGTTGAAGAGGATATCTAAGTCAGCCTCAATTACCTCCTCTATCATAGGTCTCCGTATCTTTACAACCACATCCACCCCATCCAGCACGGCATTATGTACCTGGGCAATGGAGGCTGCAGCAACTGGTTCCTTATCTAACGAATCAAATAGCTCTTTTACCGGGGCTCCTAACCCCTCCCTGATCTGTTTCTCGGCATCTTCATAAGCGAATCCCGGGACCGTATCCTGGAGCTTTTCAAATTCCTTAGTGAACTCTGTCGGGATCAAGTCAGGTCTCATAGACATGGTTTGACCGAATTTGATGAATGTGGGGCCCAGTTCCTCAAGAACGAGACGGGCTCTGACCGGACCAGGTATCTTAATTATTTCATGCCCTACCTTCTTACCTCTGGGTAGTTCCAGCCCCAGTTGCTCTGTCAGATAACCGAATCCGTGTTTAATTAAAACATTGACTATCTCTCTGCTTCTACGCACATGCCTGATTTCCCTGCGGATTTTTCCGAACATATTCATGGCCATGATGCTCTGATTAGATTATTATATTGAGGGAGTTATTAATCGACAAAGACATAGATATCATCGAAAGAACCAATGGAGTTGATATGACAGGGGGGGGCGTTAATGAGAACTGCGAAAGCAGAATTCAGGAGAGGAACCCAAGAACCTCTTTGTATTTGCCATGCCCCCAGGTGAACTATATGACATGCTGCTTGAGAGCCGGCAGTTTGATCTGGAGGCCGGCAGAAATCTCGAGGAAAGAAACAGGTACGAGATCGTCATAGGACGTGGCATAGCTCACAGTGATGTCTTTGATGAGGACATTGAAATCGGAGACAATATCATGATTAACGGGGGAGAAATTGCCAGACCAAAAATGGCTTTACTCCAGGTGAGGTTGCAGAGGGAATAAATAAGAAGCTAAGAAAGAGTAAGCATGAGAAAGAGGGAAAAGATAGTTTCCATGTTCAGACATTTGAGCAGATACTGGAGCGAGCAAACACCATCCTAGATATTGTTAAGTGGGTGATCGTAGCAATCGCTGCAATTTCTCTATTTGTTGGTGGAATCAGAATAATAAATACAGTGTATATGTCGGTTATGGAGAAAACTAAACAGATTGGCGTGATGAAGGCAGTCGGCGCCGGGAACCGCGACATAATGTCGATATTTTTAATCGAATCCGGCGTGCTTGGACTGGTTAGGAGGGTAATAGGATGCATAATATGTCTTTCAATAAGCAAGTCATTTGAATTAATTATTGCACGGGAATGGGATCGGATTTATTGAAGGCGTATATGGCTCCAGAGTTAGTGCTTGGTACGCTGGCGTTTTCGTTTATCATCGGGTGTATCTCTGGTGTGATGCCTGCGAGACGGGCAGCTGGTCTTAAACCGGTTGATGCATTAAGGTATGAATAAATACAGAAAAAACAGATATATAAACAAGAAATGATGGAAATCAAGGATTGCTACGGATGCGGTGGCTGCGTGGCGGTATGCCCGCATGGAGCGTTAACTATAGATGATGTGGTGGAGAGGATGGATGAGAAATGCATTAAATGCCGGATCTGTGAACATGTCTGCCCCAACGGCCTAATCAAGATAGAATAAAGGACAATGGATGAATACGACGTAGTTGTTGTCGGCGCCGGACCCGCTGGATCAACAGCCGCAAGATTCGCAGCAGAAAAAGCAAGAGTGCTGCTCGTAGACAAACACAGAGAGATAGGTTCCCCAAAGAGATGTGGTGAGGGACTCACACTCGACGCCTTCAGGGACCTGGATATTCCATTGGACAAAAGATTCATAAACAAAAAGATATATGGCTCAGTGGTATACGCCCCCGGTGGCGGCAAAATAGAGATAAGATATGATGAACCAGCAGGCTACATAATAGAGAGAAAAATCTTCGATAAATTTCTGGCAGCCGAAGCCTCACGTAAAGGAGTACGGGTTTTAGCCGACGCATACGCCACATTAAATACCGTAAACGGACGCATTATGGGAGTTAGGATACGGCACCAGGGAGAGGAAAGAGAGATTAAAGCAAAGGTAGTTATCGCCGCAGACGGTGTTGAATCCCAGATAGCTAGGCAGGCAGGCATTAATACAGCCTTAAACCCCCGGGATATAGACTCATGCTTCGAGTATGAGATGTCGGATATAAAGATTGAAGACCCGAACATGATTCATGCTTATCTGGGAAACAAGATAGCTCCTGGGGGGTATATATGGATTTTCCCGAAAGATGATGATAGGGCAAACGTTGGCGTCGGAGTCTGTGGAGGTGAGAGAGAAACAGCTAAATATTACCTTGACAGATTCATTAAATCAAGACCTGATTTAAGGGGGGGGAGCATACTTGAGGTTAATGTTGGTTGCATCCCCGTGGGAGCTTCCCTTAAGGAATTAGTCAGGGATAATCTGATGGTGGTCGGCGATGCAGCGAGACAGGTGAATCCAGTTCATGCGGGAGGAGTGCATAACGCTATGTTAGCCGGGAAACTGGCAGGCACTACTGCCGCAGAGACCATAGACTCCCAAGACCTGGGCATACTCAAGAGATATGAGCTGGGATGGAACTCATCCAAAGGCAAGCAGCTGGAGAGGATCCTGAGGATCAGGTATTTCATGAGGAAACTCGGGGACGGGGATATGGATTACCTCACCCGGGTCTGGGACGGCGGCGACCTGATCAGGGTGAGTGAGGGGGATTGGGGTGTTGCATTGAAGAAGATGGCTGAGCATCCCAGGCTCCTGAAGCTGCTTAAAAAGTTTGTATAACGATATAAGCAGGGGGTGATAATGAGAGGGGGATACGATGTAATCATCATCGGAGCAGGATTAGCGGTTTTACTTCTATTTATTCCTCATATCATTTAGTAATAGTTCCGATTACTCCACCGCATGCACCGAGGATTATCGCTAGGAACATATAGGTCATAAACACAATCGAGAATGCTACAACAATAATGGGTTCTCCAAGACCGATAGGTTTAACCCCAACCAACTGCCAGATTGTACCATAAGGCAATTCTATATGAAACCAGAGCAGGGAAAGATTCAGAGCAGCAGATACTGCAAGAGATATTACTCCAGTAAACGCTCCGGCGAATGTGCCATCGACTAACCCTATTTTTCCACTTTTCTTTAGAAGATATGCAGATAATGCCCCTCCAGCAATGATCCATACACAACAAATATTAAGATACTGCAGGTAGGGGAGTCCAGACAGGATACCTACCAGGATACCCATAACACCCGCAGATAGTATCACCTTCCATGCCGCCACCATGAATATCACCCTATCAAAGATATATCTCTATTTTAGATATATATCTGATTTCTAATATATTAGCATTCCAAGAAAAATAAGGGGCGACAGAATGGATAGATATCTGGAAATCTTGTTGGGTTTGATCTTAACCGGATTGGGCATATATGGAACATGGTTCTTCAGGGACCAAGTAGTGACCGTGATCGAGGGATGCATTGGAATACTTTTAGTATTGACGGGTATAGCCATCATTGGGTGGGCATCATTGGAGTAATAGTTGATAGGTTGGAATAACAATGTTGGAGAAATATTTAAAACTAATTAGGGTAAAGAACGGCATACTATTCATCGTAGCTATTATACTGGGGGGGTATGTATACGAAATCGAACTGATGAAGATTTCGATAATCTCATTACTATATTTTTGTGCTTTATCTCAAGTAAATGTTTTCAACGACGTCTTTGATATCCAAACTGACAGAATAAACAGGTCAAATAGACCTCTATCCTCAGGGAAAGTTTCATTAATAAATGCAAAAAGATTGGGTATGCTCCTCACCATCGGGTTTGTTTTATTCAGCTCGTTCTTGGGGATGGAGTATATGATACTAGCAATATTGGTAACAATACTGAACCGCCTATATACCTCGATAATGAAACCAAGGGTATTTATGGGGAATATATATGTTTCACTCATGTTAGCATCACTCTTTGTTCTATATGCAATCCTCTCTGTTGAAAAACCAATCGTCGGATATTATCTTTGCGTTGGGACCTTTCTGTTGATGATTGCAAGAGAGATATTAAAAGATGTTGAGGATATTGATGGCGATAAGATGGTGGGGATGAAGACATTGCCAATTGTTTTCGGAAAAGATAATGCTATTTTTGTTTCCATCATACCCCTAGTAAATTTGGGGATGGTGACAGCATTTTTCACGTATCTTGCATATCCAGGTGGCGTTAATACTACATCCCTATCCCAGTTTATCTTATTTGGTCTGTTTTGTTTACTCTGCGTTTCCTTTACATATCTCAGATATTACACGGAGAGAAGACAGAGGCATATATCAATGCTCTCACTCTCCATGAAGATTCTCGCTATACCCCTGATGGTCATTACACCACTATTCAAGATTTTTAGTTTTTGAGGTTAGACAGAGATGACAAAAATAGTCCATGAAACAAAAAGCATCTGTCCGGAATGCCTGAAGGTTATTGATGCAGAATTACTTGAAGAAGATGGACAGATAAAGATTAGGAAAACATGTGAAGAGCACGGCGAATTTGAGGAGATTTACTGGAGCAACATAGAGCACTATAAATGGGTAATGAAGTTTCAGGACGATGGTGAAGGAATAAGCAATCCAGGAACTAAAAAGACGGAAAAGGGATGTCCATATGATTGTGGTTTATGTGAGGAACATAAAAGTCACACAGTTCTGGGTCTCGTGGATGTGACCAATCGCTGTAATCTGCGATGCCCGGTATGCTTCGCAAATGCTGCTTCTGTCGGCTATGTCTACGAACCGACGAAAGAGCAGATAAAAGAGATGCTACAGAATTTAAGAAATAATAAACCGGTTCCCTGTTACTCATTTCAGTTCGCCGGTGGTGAGCCAACAATGAGGGATGATCTTCCGGAGTTGGTGAAAATAGGCAAGGAACTCGGTTTTCTATTCATCATGGTGGATACAAATGGAATTAGAATTGCTGAGGATGGAAAATATCTAAAGGCATTAAAAGATGCCGGCTTAGACTCCTTTTATCTGCAGTTTGATGGTTTGGATGACGAAATTTATAAAAAATTACGCGGAAGAAAACTCCTGGAAACAAAGATCGAGGCGATAGAGAACTGCCGCGAGATCGGTCTAAAAAATGTTGTATTGGTTGTTACATTGGTTAAGGGGGTAAATGATGATCAGCTGGGGGATATAATAAAATTTGCCGTGGAGAATTCTGACATAATAACGTCTGTGAATGTTCAACCGATTTCATTCAGCGGTAGAGTAAGTGATGTGGAGAGGAAAAAGGGCAGGATAACAACCTATGACTTCATCGACCTCTTGGAAAAACAAACCAACGGAAAGATAAAGGCAAAATACTTCTATCCAATACCCGCCACGGTTCCGATTTCCAGATTTATTGAGGCGGAGACCCGCGAACCAAGCACTAAACTTAGCACCCACCCCTGTTGTGGTGTCGCTACTTATATAATTACTGATGACGATGGCAGCTATACTCCGATAAATGAACTCGTGGATGTTGATAAATTTCTGAGCATACTTCAGAAGGGTTACTCCAAAACTACAAAGCTTGAGATCACTGCCCACATACTTAGAGATGCAATAAAGAATATTCATGATTCAGGGCGTAGAAAATTGATACAACAGTTCCTTAGGGAGGGAACATTCGATGCTGCAGCCGCTTTCCATAAAAATGCAATAATGATTGGATGCATGCACTTCCAGGATCCATGGAATTTTGATTTAGAAAGGGTGCAGAGGTGTGTGATTCATTATTCATTGCCCGATGGCAGATTGCTCCCATTCTGTCCCTACAATAACCTGCATAGAGGGGCATTGGAGAATAAATTCTCGGTTCCGTTGAGGGAATGGGGGAGCAATCATGGGGGTCTGCCCATCTCGGCATATTGTTAGATGCAATAGAGAGATAATGAGCACAATAACAAAACGCAAGGCCGGATCCTTCAGTATCTTCCTAGGTTTTGCCATGGTCTTTTACATCATCCGGCAGGCTGGATTTGGTAACATACACCAGATATTAACACACCTCACTCCAGGCTATATCCTTATGGCTTTGGTTATAGATCAACTCATAATTGGATTGGGCGCAGTTAGATGGATGAACTTCATTAACTCTGCCAATGTCAAGGTTAAATTTAGAGACATCTATCTGATTCACTTGATTGGTTTGGCTGTGAATAATGTCACCCCCGTCGCCCGGTTGGGTGGAGAGCCAGTTAAATTATACCTCCTGAACAAATATACAAAAATCAGAAAATCCATCGGATCTGCAACCATAATTGCAAGTGGCTTTTTTGATCTGGGGAGCTTCCTTCTCCTCAACATTATCGCAATCTTGCTTCTTTATTTTAATTTACAACTGCCTTTAGACTTTGCTTATCCCCTGCTCTTCTTTGTCGTCGTTTTCTCTACTTTATTCCTGTCATTAGTACATATCTCAATCAAAGAGAATGAATCATTGTTCATCACTCACTGGCTCATATCCAGACTTAAAAAAATCAAGCTGCTGCATGAAGGATTGGAAAAATGGAGGGAGAGGATAGATGAGGGAGTTAAGCGATACGTCACTACCGTAAGGATGAGTCTTGGCTCTACATTACTCCTAAATTTATTTATTACTGTCACAGTTAGGGTTTTAGAGGTGTTACGGGTTTATATGATTGTTCTAGCAGTTAATGAATACATAGACATTATGTGGATCATAGTAGCACTAGCATTTTTAATTGCGGCGGGTTTAATACCCTCACCACCAGGAGGTTTCGGTGTGGTGGAGCCAACAATGACCGCAGTATTTCTATTGGGGGGATTAGCATTGAGTTCAGCCATAACTATTGTTTTGATCGATAGATTACTTACTATAGGGGTCACTTCACTCATGGGCTTTGGTTGTGTTCATTTTCTGGGTGTGCAATCAGAGATAACAAAATATCAGGTTGGTCAATAGGTGTTAAAATGAGGGATTATGACGTCATTGTGATAGGCGCGGGAATCAGCGGTTTATTATCTGCTTTAACACTGTCAAAGGAGGGGAAAAGAGTCTTGATTCTAGAAAAAGAGGGTTATGTTGGTGCTGTCTGCAGATCCTATGAGGTTAACGGTTACAGGGTAGATACCGGGCCACACGCAATAACGAGACTTGAAAGTGGACCACTACGGGAGTTAATGAAAAAATACTTTGATGTTGTTCCAAAGTTTATTCCCTTTGGAACATATTATGTGCGAGTTGACAACAGAGTGAAGGCATTTCTATGGAACATCAAGGATTGGTTAATGTTCGATCTAATCCCTATGAAGGATAGATTACTGTTAATGAAATCGCTATTTGATACCCCGTATATGCTGAATACGGGTAAGGATCTATCGACTGTTTCGATAAACGATATACTTCCATGTGATGTCTCAATTACAACCAGGAGGTTTTTAGACTGGCTCTCTTACTTTATGGTCGGCACGTCTATGGAAAATGCCCCAATATCAAGATTCATAGATAATAAAGATCATAGACCAAGTTCAATACACTATGTGGGAAGATTATACAATCCACTTATCACAGAGGGTGCTAGAGACCAAGGATACCCTAAAGGCGGGCTTCAATCCATAGTTGATTCCATCATGAATTCCTTTCCCAAGAACATGATTGAAATCAAAACAAATGAGGAGGTATTAAAGATCCAATGCAACGAGAGAATATATGGGGTAGTTACCAGAGAGGACAGTTATGATTGCAATACAATAATTTACTCTGGATTTGCCTCGAATCTGCCTAATCTGATTGATAATCTACCGAGAGAATACGTTAAAAATCTAAAATCCATCAGGAAGGTTAATTCCCTAACCATCTGGCTCGGTTTAACTAAAAGGATTTTTAAGAATCACGGCTCTGAGATGTGGATCAACTCAGAGCCCTATGCCTGGGTTGTTCCAACATCCAACTACGATCCAAGATTGGTTCCTAAGGGGAAAACAGTTGGTGGGTTTCGCGTTCATATTACCTGAAAAATACGATTTGGGGGGAAATGAAGAAAAAGGCTTTGATTGCAATCTTTGACACAGTCTCCGAGATTGAAAAATACATCGATATGATCCACTATCATGAGCTGATTCCGGAAAAGGCATCATGGAGTATTAACCCTGGCTTCGGGGATGTGAAAACTCCGATAAAAAATCTATACTGTGTTGGAACGGATGCAGAGAATAGAAGTGCCGGTGTGATCAGGGCAGCATATTCTGTTCTAAGGTGTCTGGAAATTATGAAATCCGATAGATTTTTATAAAAATGCAAGTTTCGATTCAAACAAAAAATCTCGTAAAGAGGTTTGGGGACTTTACTACGGTAGACCACATTAATCTAAAGATAAATTTTGCTGATACTTTTGATTATTTTACTGTTATTTAATAAACGAAACAGGATTTTAAGATTAATTAAGAGGTGATCAAATTGAGAAAAAAGAAAACAGATAAAGGTGATGAATTAAAGATATCGAAGAAGTGGATTAAAAGTTTTACGGAGCTTTATGTTCTATTATTTTTTAAGGCGAATCCGGATTCATCAGGGTATGATATCTGCAAATTTGTTGAGTTGGAGTATGGATTCAAGATTTCCTACTCCAAGATATATCCTTTGCTGAGTGAACTTGAAAAGAAGGAGGTTATATCTGTAAAAGAAGACGCCAGCAAATATCCTCCAAAGAATATCTATAGATTAACATCTGAGGGAGAGAGAAGGATAGGGGAATACAAAGAAGTGTTCATGAAATTCCTGGAGGGGTTTTAGAATGGATATCTCAGTGATCATCCCGACACTAAATGAGGGAAAAAACATTGAGGACTGCCTTAAAGCGATTCGTTCACAGGATACCCTGGCAGAATATGAGATTATTGTCTGTGATGCGAGAAGCGGGGATAATACAGTAGCTATAGCTGAAAAGTACGCAGACGAAATTGTTTTATCTGACACGAGAAGCATAGGCATCCAGAGAAATCTTGGCGCAGAACATGCGAAAGGAAATTATCTCGTCTTTGTAGATGCCGATACAATCCTCCCAAAAAATTATCTGGGGAAGGTCATGGAGAAATTCAGAGATGACCCTGAATTAATCGGTTTCAGCACACAATTCAGGTTCCTGAAGAGAGAGGAAAAATTAGTTTTCGCTGAAAGGATCACAAATTCATATCTTGAGTTCAGGAGCAGGATGGGATACGCGATTTTATTGGGTTTCAGCACATGCGTGAGAAAAAAAGTCTTTAAGTCCCTCAAGGGGTTCAGGGATGTTCCCTTGGAGGATGGAGAATTCGGTTTTCGCATGAGGAAAACAGGGAAGACATCATTTTTCACGGATTTCTATGTTATCACATCCTCAAGGAGGCTGGAGGAGATGGGTTTACTGGGGACGTTGAGATACTATCTCGAAATGGATCTTACAACCAGGAATGCGAGAATAGGGAAACTATTAATCTATAATGAATATGTTCCCTGCAGGGTAGACAACAAAATGCTGCAAAAGGAGTTCGCAAGAATCTTTAGCCCGAACCGGCCTGCGATGGATATATCCATCAGGGATTACATCAAAAGCAAGGGCGGTGAGTTGTTGGGGTTGTATAAGGCGACACATGAGCAATTTACAGACAGAATCACGGAGCTTTCGGAATCGATAGCTGAACTAAAGCTGATTCCCAAGGTTGATAGGATAGATGTTGACAGAGCTATTAAGATGATTAAAGAGAGGGGGAAGTAGGGTCTCCTGCATTATTCCTTGATAAAATCCTTGAGTCTTTTTATTGCATGAATCCTTTCTCTCCTGTCGAGTCTGGCCTGCTCCAATGCATCCCTCAGGGTCTCTATGGATGTGTCATAGACTCCTCTGTTTACTGGATACGGGAACCCGTCTTTCCCTCCATGAGTGAACGAGTACTTCACAGGATCTTTCCAGGAAGGCTCTGAGCCATAAACCAGATCGGAAATCAATGCAAGAGCCCTGATCTTCTTCGGACCCATCCCCCTCAGAGAAACAAGCTCCTCATAGTTCTCCGGCTGCAGCTCATATGCTTTCTGAAGCACCCTCAACCCATCCCGACCCAAGTCCATGTCCAAGACCGGATGATGAGAGGGCATAGTGAACTGGCTTAGTTTCCTCTGCCCCCCCTTGCCCATGAAGTATTTCCCAAGATGCTGTGGACCATCATTCACCAGATCCACCGAGATACTCCGCGCCTCATCGCTTTCCTTTGATGCCATGTCCAATACCCCCTCTTTCATGTGGTCGCAGCAGATTCCAGTATGCGGCTCCTCAAAGAAGCACCGTGTTTCAGCAGAAAGCCAGTGATATCTACGCGCGTATCTATCACCCATCCCCTGCTGCACCACCGCCCAATCACCCTCCTCGGTCAGGAAAAAGACGTGATGGTATAATTGATAAGAGTCCTGGATGCATGAGTTATCTACCTTCGCCGTTATCTTGCTACTATAGACCATATCGTCTACTTCATCAGTCTTCAGGTTAAAGAGGTCGCCCGCCTCCACTATCTCTTCAGGGGTCTTCCTTGAAGTCGCGCCTTTGCCTCCCGCAACATAGATGCCTGTTTCCTGTGGATCTAAAGCAACCTTAAGAGCCCCGCATGTGGTCGTCGTAGTCCCACTTGAGTGCCAGTCGAAACCTAATACGCAGCTAAAGGCCTGGAACCAGCAGGGGTTGCTGATTCTCCTCAGGAACTCCTCGCTACCGTATTCCTCAACCACAGCATCTGTTACTGCTTTAGCAAGCCGAACCATCCTCGCAAAAAGCCATCTTGGAGCATGGCCCCCATGCAACGGTAGATTAGCTACTCCAGTCTTATGCATCATAAATAGAATGTATGGGAGTTAATAAAGAATACGCTAAGAGAGCAAGAGAAAAATAATATCTAGTCCAGGAAGCCTAGGGCCTCGTCTATTCTACCTATTTCTATCCCCGTGGTTTTCGAGCCAACCAGGTAGCCGTTGCTGTTGGCTACAATACCTGACTTAATGAAGGGAAACCCGAAGTTCACGCTCCCCACATAACCGGAAACCCCAAAAAAGTCTGAGAGGTCATGTAGTTCATCCACAGCATCAGGATGGGTGAGAAACCCTCTGTTGGTCACAACACAACAGGCGCCAACCTCATCATGACCTGCTATGTCCGACTGTCTGACCTCAACGCCTAAGATGTCAGCTATCTCATCTGATGAATCAATCCTCGGACTCACCAAGGCAGCATTATCGTTGCAGGCAATCAGGTTGCCTATAGCAGTATACTTCCCCCTCAGAATACCCACCTGCACATCAAGACCTTTCCCAGAGAAAAACTCCCGTATGAAAGAAACCCGCTCTTTGCTTATAAAATAAGGGAGCAGCAGACCGTTACTGTTGCCGGCGCAAAACAAGCCCACAAGATTCGTGCCATAAAGCTTTGTCTTAACAGCAGGCACACCCAATACATCCACATCCACCATACCAGGGGATGTTATCGCATAATTATCTGTTGAAACACCCAACAACCCAATAAAGTCCTCGCCATTAATCGAAACCTGCCTTAAATGCATTTTACCAGAACAAGCTACTCCACCAAATACGCAACCATCATCCCATCCTCTTCAACCACCCTGACCTTAACCCTGCGGGGGGGTTTTCTGATACCCTTCTCCCACAAAAACTCATTGAGGGATGTATCTATTTTAACGTCATCAACCTTCGTGTGTTTCTTAAGATAATTCCTCACCACATTAACCGCCTTCTTCGTCCTCTTGGTTCTGGGCGAACTGAAGGCATCTCTGAGTGGGATAGTATACAATTTCTCATCCATTTTCATCTAATATAATCTTGTGTGTCCCTGTAACGTTTATCAACCGGCTCTTTATCCACACTATTTTCATCAGGTGCCTTAACCCTTGGTGTCGGAGTCGGAGGCGGTAGAAGAATCTCCCTGGAAAGTAGAGTCGCCTCCACTATACAGTTGGATATTATGGTATTATGCACCTTCCTAGCTAACTCAGAGGGAATGGTTTTCCCATCACCTTCCTCCCACTCCCTGACATCCTGCTCCACGTTCTCATCAACATCCGATAACATTATGTTACCGTCGATTTTTATCTCACCAACAGAGGGGTTGTAGGTTGATGTGAACGTGAAGGATATGGTAATCACCTCATCTGATCTTGAGATATGGGAGATGTTTGAGTTATTGTGGACGTTCACTTTGCCTGATGGCTTAGTGAACCGGCTTGCCTCCAAGTGAGTGTACTCCATGTTAACGCGCATTTTACCTACCGAGTACATATATTATGTGATTTAATATTAATAAAGATGGTCAGAGTTGTAGCAACCGGAGTTTTCAGCATAATACACCCGGGACACATAATCTTTCTGGAAGAAGCCAGAAAGCTTGGGGATGAGCTGGTGGTTATAGTAGCCAGAGACAAGACAGTTGGTTTAAAGAAGGGAAGCCAGCACATTCCAGAAGAGCAAAGACTGCATGTGGTCTCAGCATTAGAACTGGTGGATAAGGCAGTATTAGGAGATGAAAGGGATATATACAAGCCCATAGAGAAACTTAAACCAGACATCATCGCATTAGGCAGCGACCAGGACTTTGATGAAGAGGAAATACAGTCAGAGTTGAGAGACCGGGGTTTGAAGGCGAAGCTAGTACGGATAACAAGATACTATGAGGGGGAACTCTACAGCACCAGACGGATTATTGAGCGCATAAAGAACAGTAAAGACTAAATCAACTCCTATGCACTATCTTCATGCCTGAGGGGACTACCAGAATCTTTTCATCAGAAATCCGGCCCAAGTCACCGCCGACATCGGTTGACGTCTTCTTTAGTTTATCCACCATCTCCCTCAGAAGGAGTTTATCAGAGAGTATGGTTTTAATGTTCGCTACCACTATGTTGTTTTTATCAAGCTCGGCCTTAACCTCCTCTACACTCTCATCCCCTTTGATGTCAACTGGTTTAATGTAGATAACATCCTCTCTTTCTATAATCTTGCCTTCCCTTATATCCAGTTCACTGAGATAGGCCTCTATGTCTATATCCTTTTCCACCACTTCAGGCTTTCTAAGAAATTTTTTAAACACCATTTTGGAAAACACCGGTGAAGTTGTTTTTTATTGATTTTATACTAATATTTGGATACCATCCAATATAAAGTGTTTAATAATTTAAATTAACTGAATAAAAAATGATGGACGATATATTCGAGGAGGAGATAAACAGGAGGCGAATATTCAAGGACACCCTCATTTTATCACCGCATTACGTGCCTGAGGAGTTACCTCACAGGGAGATGGAAATCAGAGACATCACACGGAGTGTTGCACCAGCCTTGAGGAACGAAAAACCAAGCAACACCTTCATCTACGGGAAGACGGGAACAGGAAAAACCTGTGTTGTAAGATATGTGATAAGAAAGCTTGAGGAGTTCGCAAACAATCCAGAGAAGAACCCCCACGGCATTATCGTAAAAACAGTCTACATGAACTGCAAGGTCAGGGACACCAAATACAAGGTTCTGTTGAAAATCCTGGAAGACAAGAAACTCAACCACCCGGATCTGAAGAACACACCACTATCAGACAGACCACAAAAAAGCCTGAAGGGTATGGATCCGGGGGATTTATACGATAGACTCTATAACGTGGTTAACAGCAACGAAATAAACCTTATGCTGGTGTTGGACGAGATAGACATGGTCAAGAAGGGCTTCGATGATTTGATGTACATACTGACCAGAATCAACGATGAACTGGAATACGGGAACGTCTCCATACTGGGATTAACTAATGATATGAAAACCCTGAGAAGGATGGACCCCAGAAGCAGGAGCACTCTATGCCAGGAGGAGAGGGTGTTTAAGCCATACAACGCCGTGCAACTTAAAACAATACTAAAACAAAGAATAGATAATGGATTCCAGGAGGGTGTAGTGGATACGGGTGTTGTTTCCCTGATTGCTGCATTCGCCGCACAGGATGGGGATGCGAGATACGCCCTTAAACTCCTGAGGAAGGCTGGTGAGATAACCAGGGATGTGGGAGATGAAAAGATATTAAAAAAACACGTGGATGAAGCAAAGGATGCGGTGGAAAACGATATCATAGCCGAAGCCATAAGCACCCTGCCCGAGCACCAGCAGCTGGTCATATACTCTATCGCCGCACTCACATCCAGGGGAGGGATGTACAAAAGATTGTCCGGGCTGGGTGGAGGCGACCTCTTCACCGGGGAAGTCTACGAAACCTACGAGAAATACTGTAAGCTGCTGAACCGGAAGGCGAGAACCATCAGACAGTTCAGCGAGTACCTTAATGAGCTGGAGATGCTGGGTCTTATAACAATGAGGATGTCAGGTAAAGGCACCAGAGGCACTACCAGATTCATCAGGCTAGGATATTCCCCTGATGAGATTAAATCCATCCTCCGGAAAAGCCTTGGACTAGAGGACCTAGAGATGAAGACCCCATCCTAGCATACTTACTTAACTTCGCCACTTGACCTAGTTCTCACTG
>NJEG01000048.1 GCA_002254565.1 Candidatus Altarchaeales archaeon ex4484_2
AAGTTCCTGTTCCTGCAACATGCTCACAAAGCTATGAACAAAACAGATTATTTAGGCCAGAAAGCCTAAATAGTTACCATTGCATTGAATTATTCAACAAAGCATCTTTTTGCGACAAGTATTTATTCTATCCTGCTTAAATTTTTTTATGGAGGTGGTATATTATGACTGATTATGAGAATGCGATAAAAAGACCTTTCCAGGATATTGGTAAATTTGTTATAGGCGCGCTTTTGAGCATTATTCCGTTGGTGAATCTTATAGCAACAGGCTATACACTGAATTGCGCGAAGACGGCTATGAAGAAGGATTATAAGCTCCCGGAGTGGACTGACTGGGTTAACCTCTTCATCCAGGGGCTTATTGTTGCAGTGATAGGTTTTATTTACATGATACCTGCGTTGATTGTCTTAATTGCTTTCGTGGGCACAGCATTTCTAGCGATGGCAAGCGACCCCAGCAGTATGGGAGGCGTTGGATTGGGAGGTATGGGCATAGGCTTCCTGGCTTACTTTGTGTTGCTCTTGGCGGCTTTATACATCCTGCCTGCAGCGATTATGGAGTACGTGAAAAACAATTCCAGTTTCGGATCTGCCTTCAGGTTCGGGGAAATCAAGGGTAAAATCCTTAGCACAGACTACCTGATAGTGTGGCTTGTTATGTTGGTGTACGGTATGGTGGCGATTGGTGTCCTATCAATTATCCCAATAATCGGGAGCGCTATAGGTGTCTTTGCTGTAGAAGTCACCTCAATGACCTTGTTCGGGGAGCTTTATTCAACAAAAGAAGCAGCCATTGAACCATAAACCCTATATTCTTTTTTTTTATTTATTTAATCCCTGCCATATAGAGTATGTTATGGTAGGCTATGAGAAAGCTATTAAGCGTCCTGTTCAGGATTTTGAGAAATTCGCTATCGGCGTTGTATTGAATTTCATCCCCATCGTGAACCTTGTTGTTTCAGGATACGGCCTGCATTGTGCAAGAAACACCATCAGGGGAGATAACAGCCTCCCGGAATGGGATGAGTGGGTTGATTTATTCGTGCACGGGCTTGTGTCCGCAATAATCGGGTTCATCTACAATCTCCCCGCTATTTTTTTGGTTTTGGCATCGATTGGGCCGATAATATTAGGATTATTTACAGCTGTTATCGCCGGCGACACCTCCATGGTCTTTGCAGGGCTGGCTGGTGCAGTAGGCGGTGTTATTCTTGTATTAATAATCTCGCTGATTTGGATTTTGATAGCAGCCTACATAATTCCTGCAGCTGTTCTACAGTATGTTAGGGATGGGTTCAGGTTCAGCTCGGCATTTAACCTGAGGCAGATAATTGAGATGGTTTTCACGATGCAATATTTGATTGTCTGGCTTTTTGTCTGGATTTATTCTTTTGTTGCCTTCCTGCTCTTGTCTTTCATCCCCATAGTGGGCTCTGTTGTTGCCTTGTTTGTTATTGAGGTGACGTCTATGACCTTGTTCGGGGAGCTTTATTCAACAAAAGAAGCAGCCATTGAACCATAAACCCTTATTTTTTTAATATTTCTATTATTTCGTGCAGGTTCTCTATGATGTAGTCCGGCTTCTCCAGACTGTTTTCTGGCTTCTGGTTTCTGTATTTACCTTTCATAATCCTGACCGTCAACATGCCTGCCTTGTTCGCTCCCAGGATATCTCTATCGATTCTGTCACCTACCATAACCATGTCCTCTTTTTTACAGCTAAGCCTCTCCGCCGCAATATGGAATAATTCCTCCCTTGGTTTCTCGCATCCAACATCACTTGATATCACCACTGTGTGGAAGAAGTGCTGCAATCCCAGCCGGATTAATTTCTCCCACTGCTTGACTGATATGCCGTCGGTTACAACCCCCAGCATGAAGCCTGAATCCCTCAGCTTCAGGAGGGTTGGCACCGTATCGGGGAAAGGCGTCAGGTAGGCTGTCTTGGTGGAGTGATAGGCTGCTACGCCAGCCGCGATAATCCTTGGATTGTATTCGTATTCCAGCTTTTTTAGGAGCTCGTTGAACTGGTTGGGGTAGTTGCTGCCGAATTCTTTCACGATCTCTTCGAGAACCAGGAGTCCTTCATTATCGGTGACTCCAAGACCTGCTTCTCTCATAGCTTTTACGGCATTGGCTCTGGCGCGGTTAACCTGGAGTGTGCTGTCGTATAATGTATCGTCTACGTCAAATAATACCGCCTTTATTTCTCTCATCTTTTTTTGTGTTCACTCTATTATTTATTTATGGATGTTTCGCTTAAATGCATTGAGTGTGGGCGCAGCTTCGAGCCAGGTGTATTGTATCGCTGCAGTGCATGTAACGGTCTACTGGATGTGGTGCCGGATTTGGATTCCCTTAGAGGGATTGTGTCAAGGGATTTGTTTGATTCCCGGCTTGGTTCAACGAAGGCGCCATACAACAGCGGTATCTGGCGTTTCAGGGAGCTCATCCATCCATTGGTCAGCGACAGAGATATTGTGTCCAGGCCTGAGGGCAACACCAGCCTCTACTTTCACAGGAGGGTTGATGAGTACGCTGGCATCAAAAACCTTAGGCTGAAGCATGAGGGTGAGAACCCGACCGGTAGTTTCAAGGACAGGGGCATGAGTCCGGGCGTGAGTGAGGCTAGACGTTTAGGGATGGAGGTTACTGCCTGTGCTTCCACCGGCAACACCTCCGCCTCGCTGGCTGCTTACTCATCTCTTGCGGGCTTAAGTTCGGTGGTCTTCATCCCCGAGGGGAATATTGCCTTCGGGAAGCTGTCTCAGGCTTTGGCGTATGGGGCCAGGGTCCTTCAGGTTGAGGGTAACTTCGATGACGCTATGGCTTTGGTGCAGGAGTCTGCCAGCGAGCTGGGTTTGTATTTGTTGAATAGTGTTAACCCGTGGAGGGTTGAGGGGCAGAAGAGTATCATGTTTGAGTTGGTGCAGCAGTTGGGTTGGGAGTCTCCTGATTGGGTTGTTGTTCCTGCAGGGAACCTGGGTAATACCTCCGCCTTCGGTAAGGCTTTTTTGGAGTTGGAAGAGCTAGATTTAATTGATTCCATTCCAAAAATTGCGTCCGTTCAGGCTTCGGGGGCTGATCCGTTTTTTAGGCAGTGGAGGGATGGGGTTGATGTTTTGGAGGCTGTTGGGGAGCCTGAGACTATTGCTACTGCTATAAGGATTGGTAACCCGGTCTCTTGGAGGAAGGCTTTGCGTTCCATCAGGAGTTCTGGTGGTGTGGTGGATGAGGTAACGGATCAGGAGATTATGGACGCCAAGGCCGTTATTGATTCATCTGGTATTGGCTGTGAGCCTGCTTCCGCTGCTTCTCTGGCTGGTGTGAGAAAGCTCAGGGATGCTGGTGTTGTTGATAGGAAGGATAGTGTGGTCTGTATCGTGACCGGTAATATTTTGAAGGATCCTGAGGCGACCGTTGATTACCACCTGGACCGGTTGGGTGATTTAGGCATTTCTCCCTCTTATGCTAACCGGCCGGTTTCCATAAAGGCAGATCTTAATTCAGTGAGGGAAGCCATAAAATAGTATATTAATATATTGATATACCACCATAATACTACATGGAGATGAACTGGAAGACAATATTTGTTATCGTCTGTGCCTTGGTTTTAATCCAGAGCGTGTCAGCTTCTACTGCTAAGGAATACAGATTTGACTTCAGCAAGCCCACTATCAGGGATGCAGGAGGTGGGTTTCTCAGGGTGGAGATGGAAAACCTGTACAGCTATGGAGCACCTGGTGAGCCTATTTTGCCATTGAAGACCGTGAAGCTGCTTGTTCCCCCACATTCTAGGGTGCTGGATGTTGATGTTGAGGGGTTTGATGAGGAGATAATAAAACTTAAGGGTGTTGTTGAACCGGGGCAGACGCCTGTGCCAATAAGTTCTAAAAAAAAGTTCAGGGTAACATCCCCCAGTGATGAGATCTATTCTTCCTCCAGGGAGTTTCCTTCAGAGGATTTTGTGGTTCCTGTGGGTGTTCAGGACATGAGAGGGTATAGGATTCTATTCGTGAACTTGAATCCGGTGAAGTATTCGCCTTCGGAAAACACTCTCTCATACTATGCCCGTATGACTGTGACTCTGACATTGGAGGAGCCTGAGTCTAAGGCCTTAGAGAAGAAGCCTGTAGGTTTATTTAGGAATAAAAGAGTTGACGAGGATGCTGTTAGGGGTGTTGTTGATAACCCAGGTGAGATAAGATCCTATAAATCGGTTGATGAAAGCGATGGTATGAAGTCCACGTCCCTTGTGAACTCCTCTGAATCCTATGACTATGTCATCATCACAGATAATACGTTGAATTCCTCTGCAGGAGCGTACACCTTCCACAACCTTAGCGTGTGGAAGAATAGCAGGGGTGTTGATACAACGATTGTGACTGTGGAGCAGATTATGGCTGACCCAGATTATGAGTGTAATGGAACCTTCGGCGACGGATGCAGCATTCCAGAGTATAATGACACAGCAGCGCACATAAGGAATTTCATTAAGGATGCTTACCTGAATTGGGGCGTAACATATGTCTTGCTTGGCGGAGACGTTTCAGTGATGCCTGCACGGGGATTCTATGGGTATGTTGCTTCTGATCCCCCTGAAAATGATACAAATATCCCGGCAGACCAGTATTATGCAGCATTAAACGGTTCATGGAATGCTGACAACGACAGCCTTTGGGGTGAATATGATGAGATGGATTTATTGGAGGAGGTTTACGTTGGTAGAGCCCCCGTTGAGACAGATACGGAACTCAGCAATTTCGTCCGGAAAACAATCCACTACGAGAGTCTCTCCAACGAGGTCCCATACCTGCAGAAGGCCTTAAGGATGAGATAAAAGACGGCTCCAGCAGCCACGGGAATACAACAGTGGGTTTCCCAAACAATTATACGGTGGATACATTGTACGACAGGGATTGGCCGGGGAATGATTGGCCTAAGAGCGAGATTATCTCAAGAATAAACAATAATATTCATATAGTAAATCATGCAGGGCATAGTAACACATTGATGGTGATGAAGATAGAGCATACTGACATACCTCAGATAAATAATACTGAATACTTCTTCGGTTACAGTCAGGGATGCTATGCAGGAAACATTGGTAATGAGGATTGTATTATGGAGCGTTTCGTTAAGTCAGAGAATGGCTCCTTTGCATTCATAGGGAATTCACGTTATGGGTGGTATATGCCTAGTTCAACCAATGGACCCTCCCAGAGATTCGACAGGGAATTCTTTGACGCACTATTCGGTGAAAACCTGACCCATATAGGGGCAGCGCACCAGGACTCAAAGAGAGAGTGCTCGGGGCTTGCAGCACAGGTTGGTCCAGACAACGCCTACCGCTGGGTGTATTATGAACTCAATTTATTAGGAGATCCTGAAACTGAATTAAAGCGACCGATAGTTAATCACGATTTAGAACTCTATAACTTTGAAGTGTCAGCATATGCTAAACCAAACAAAACCATAAAATTGAATGTCACCTTAAGGAATAAAGGGCTGAATAATGAAAGCAATCTGATAATCAACTTCTGGGTGGATAATTCACTTAACGATACTGTGAACATAAATGAGTTATATAAGGGAGATTCAATTAATCTATCTTTTAACTGGTCTATTGCTGTTGAATCCACATACAACCTGTCGATTAACGTATCGAATGTTACCGATGAATTCATCCTCGACAACAACGTAGTTGAGGGTGAAATAATAATCTCATCAATAGAGCCAATTCTACTCGTAGATGATGATGGGGGAGACTCATATGAAAGTTATTATGAAGCT
>NJEG01000033.1 GCA_002254565.1 Candidatus Altarchaeales archaeon ex4484_2
AGGGCTAAAAGGATTGCATTAAGAGAGGGTATTGGGGTTAAGGAGGCCAGGAACGGGATTATTGACAGGGAAAAAAGCGAGAGAAGAAGATATAAGCTGATATACGATATAGACCTGGATAATCTGTCAGTGTATGATCTGGTTATCAGCACAGGAGTCTTCGACAAGAAAGCTACCTTGGACATAGTAGCTGATGCCGTTAAAGATTTAAGAAACTAACCAGTGCTTTTAAATAGTTGGCTACAATATATTTTATAATGAAATTGGATTCACGCAGAGGTCAGGCAGCCCTTGAATTTCTGATGACCTATGGTTGGGCTATTCTGGTCATTCTTATAGTGTTGGTTGTTCTCTGGCAGTGGGGTCTTTTCAACCCTAGTGGAACGATAAAGCCAGGTCAGAGCGGTTTCTGGGGTGTTGTGCCCAACGACTACGAATATGATGGGGGAGCTGGAACATTCAGAGTCATACTACAGAACAACATAGATAATGAAGTTGAAATAAAGCGGATAAACGTGAGCACCAGCATATCATCCAGTAGTATCAACCCTGCAGAAAAGGTCAGCGCAGGTAACCTCTCCGCAGAACACAGTATAGCCGGCTTGGACTCCTACAGCCCTGGAAGTAGTTTCGAGGTTTTTGTTGTCATAGCCTACAACGACTCAAGGGTTAACAGAATCCTCCTGAGTTCCGGCCGGATTTGGGGTAGTGTTTCGTAGAGAACTTAGGTTATTATATCAGATATAACGCTTCCGACATGTATAGGTATCAGTTTCTCGTTTACCTTAACTGAATCATTCATTTTTCTTTCATCAGCTGCGTAGATTGTGAACAGCGGATCATCCAGTTTGACAGAGTCTCCAACGCCAACGTGCATGTATATGCCTGATGATTTGATTCTTGGCGCGCCAGCTGCTCTGGCAATAGCTGAAATGCTCTTGTTGTCTATAAAGCGCACCTTGCCCTTGTGCTTGGATGTTACAATATACTGTTTTTCTGCTACATCAACATCTTCAGGCCCTATGTTAGGGTCACCCCCCTGCGCCTCTATAATCTCTTTCATTTTAGCCAATGCCTTACCGGAGGAGAGGATGTCCTCAGCCACCTTCCTTCCCTTACCCTTATCCACTTTTTTGGATAACTCCAGAAGTGTGCCAGCCAGGTCAAGGGATTTGTTCATTAAATCAACAGGCCCCCTGTTTTCCAGCACATTAAGCACATCCCTAGCCTCCAATGCAGGGCCTATCCCAGCGCCTATGGGCGAGCTTCCATCAGTTATAAGGCATTCGACAGAAATACCCAATCTCTTTCCAATCTCTATGAATCTGCTAGCCAGCTCTCTAGCTCTCATAGATTGGGGTATTTTGCTGCCCTTACCCACTGGAATATCTATTAACACATAATCAGAGCCTATGGCCATCTTCTTCGCCATCACGGAGGATAACAGATGACCTTCAGCATCCAGGGAGAGCGGATACTCCACCCTGATAATCTTGTCGTCTGCAGGCGCAAGGTTTACGGCACCACCCCAGATTATGCATGCGTTTGTGGAGGTCACTATATCCTTCACCTCACCTATAGAGAACTGCACATCAGATAATACCTCCATGGTATCGGCTGTCCCAGAGGGAGAGGTTATTGCCCTCGAACTTGACTTAGGTATAGTCAACCCTGCTGCCGCCACAATAGGTACAACAACCATTGTGGTCCTGTTACCTGCCACACCCCCGATACAGTGCTTGTCCACCACATCATCCCCAAAATCAATCTGTTTCCCGGTCTTTACCATGGATGTGGTAAGGGAAACAATCTCCTCGACAGTGTATTTGTTGATGTACCCTCCCGTGACAAACGCGCTCAACTCTATACTGGAAAGATTGTTGTTTGTTATGTCATAGATGATAGAGTATATCTCGTATTCGTTAAGCGTCTTGCCGTCCAGTTTCTTTTTTATGAAATCAACAGAAGCAGGTCTTCTAGCAGACTCCACCTCCACAAATTCGTCGTCTTCAACCTTGATTAAATCGTGGATGTCCTTTAATAGACCAATCTCCCCCTCTCCCACCAGGGTCTCAGTAATATCCACAATAGCCGTTATCTCATGCTTATTATATTTTATTTTTACCCTGCTGGATACGAAAACTCCAAGGTCTTTAGCATCCTCGTCATTCAGGATAACAATAGGCTTCTCTGCCTCGATTTCGTAGAATCTTGTTTTCAGCCTCATTTTTTGAGATATTATTAATCCCCCAGATTTATATACTTTGTAGTAATCATTTATAACCATACTGTTTTTAATGATCCTGTGATTCAAATGGCTGCTAAAAAAAAGAAAACTGGTAAAGAAAACCCTAAGAAAACTGGTAAAGAAAACCCTAAGAAAACTGGTAAAGAAAACCCTAAGAGTGCTGGTAAAGAAAAATCAGGTGGGGAGGAGGTTATAAAGATTGAGGAGCTGGCGAAGTCTGTTATTGTGGAAGAGGATATAAAGTCTATCGAAGAGAAAACAGGCACAGGCTCTCTGGCCAGCGCTCACGTGAAGAAAACCCCCACCTTCTACAAGAGATACGCCCTGAAGTGCATGAAGTGTGTCAAGAACTTTAAGCACACAGCACACATCCCTTCAGTGAAACAAAGAGTTGCATGCCCAGAGTGTGGGGAAGTGCACGTGATAGAGATAATACCTGTCTCAGGTGAATACAAGATTAAAATCCCCAAAACTCTTAAGGTTCTGGGTGAAAAAAAGGAAAAATAGTTTCACATGCCAGCAGCCATCTTATCCAGTATTTCCCTCACTGCCCTCTGGAGGTCTTCAGGTAACCCTAAGATGTCAACAT
The DNA here is from genome assembly GCA_002254565.1 of Candidatus Altarchaeales archaeon ex4484_2. GTDB lineage: Archaea > Altiarchaeota > Altiarchaeia > IMC4 > QMZM01 > EX4484-2. Next base: position 2,838 of record NJEG01000033.1, read on the forward strand.
CCAGGAACCCTTTCACTATAATGGATGTGGCATCATCCCTGGAAAGACCCCTTGACATCAGATAGATTATTTCTTTTTCAGCTATTCTACCAACTGCGGCTTCATGGGACAAGTCCACGTCTTTTCTTGCGCCAACAAGCTCGGGTATCGCATGGATAATGGATGAATCATCCAGCAGAATCCCCTTACACTCCAGATGTCCTTTAGCAGGGGATGTGTTTCCTTTGATAATCCCTCTAGCAGTTACCCTAGAGCCCTCCAAGGCTATCACCCGCGAGATTATCTCCCCCCTGCATCCTGGAGCATTGAATTCGATGCCTGATCCTATGTCGACACCGGAGCCCCGGCTGGCGTAGACTATGCTGTTTAAGCCTGCGGTAGCGTTTTCTCCCTCACATAATACCCTAGGATACATCTGTAAATCCTTTACCGGCTGCAAGAGCACGTAATTTGATATGAAGGTTGAGTTATCCTCCAACCGGGCTACGCTTCTAGGCCTGACCAGGGTATCCTCGCCCCAGTTGTGTATCATGGTGTAATTAAACCTGGCGCCTTTTTTTATGTAGAACTCTGATACGCCAATATGCTGGCCGCTTTTAGCGTCGGGGTGTGTTGTGCAACCAGTAATCACTCTCGCCTCGCTCCCCTCCTCCGCGATTACTATATTATGTACCCTCTGTTCCATGCCACTGCTAGAAATCATCAAGCAGCTCTGTAGGGGGAACTCGATTTTTGCTCCGGGAAGTATCCTCAGAAAGTACCCGCCGAATTTTTCATCCACCCTGCGGGTGTATTCGTCTTTATCTGCATCAATAAGCCCCCAGTAGTAGTCCTCCAGCCAGGAATACTTTTTTAACGCTTCAGTTGTGTCCAACAACTCCAGCTTTCCCTTAAAGCGTTCGTTGATGTGGGACAGAACACGTGAGTGGTCGACGTACATGTAGGTGCCTGACCTCTCTTCTTCTCGGGCGTCTATGCCGGACTTATAAGCAGCCTCTAGTATCCCATGAGGTAATTCCGTCAAAGAAGAAACCTTTTTCTTCTCATTCATCACAGACCCTCCCCAGGATGTCTTATCTCACATTCAACACAGCCCCTGTAGCCTTTTTCCAGTATGTTATCGTATATCTCCCCTGGGTCTCCCCTGCACCAGATCCGGCCGTCCATCATCACACAAGCGGTTTCAGCTTTAATATGCTCCAGTATGTTTCCATGGTGAGTTATAATCAAGGCAGACGCCCCGCTGCTGTCCAGATAATTCTGCAGCTCCCTTCCAACAAGCCTCAAGCTCCCCACATCAACACCAGAGTCCGGCTCATCGAGCAAGAGCATCACAGGCTTCATCGCCAGAAGCTGAAGCATCTCAGCCCTCTTCCTCTCCCCGCCAGAGAAACCGGAGTTTAGGTCCCTGTTTATGAAATCCCCCAGATTAAATCGCTCTATAAGCTCTGACTCCTCCCTTGTTAAATCCTCGCGGGGGTTCTTGCCACCGCAGATCTTAACCATATCCCTCAGCTTGACGCCAATAATTTCCGGGGGAAGCTGGAATCCAACACCAAGACCCCTTTTCGCTCTCTCGTCTACCTTCATGGAAGTGATGTCCTCGCCATTGAAAACTATTTTCCCATCAGTTACCTTGTACTCAGGCATTCCGGCAATAGTCAACATCAATGTTGTCTTCCCAGAGCCGTTTGGCCCGAAGAATACCATAGTCTCCCCTCCAGGCAGGTGCAAAGTTATGTCTTTTAGGATTTTCTTCCCACCCACCTCAACCGAGAGATTCTCTATCTCAAGAGTGTTCATCCCTTCACCAGTTAATGGACCCGTATTTTTCTACCTCCTTTCTTCTTAGGGAGATGTATTACCAGAAATCCTTTATTGAACGACGAGCTTGTTTTCTCAACATCTATCGGTGATGGAAACCTCATAGTCTTTTTAAAAGAGGTGAAAGAAACACCCTTCTGGAGTGTGCCCCATTTCCTGAAACAGTATTCACGCCCCATCTGGGCTTTTATCTCCAGCACATCCTCTGTGACGTTTACTTCAATACCTTCCTTTTTTACGAAAGGCAGGTCTGCTGTTACGATGAATTCATCTCCTTTCTCTTCCAGATGAACCAGCGGCTCAAGGAAGCCGTTTAAATCCCATCCCACAGTCATTTTCACCGGTACATCATAGGTATCTCGTTTTCCTGCTCTTTTCCGATATCCTGGAGAATATTTTCTGTCCTCTTCATCAAATCCCTGGCCTGGATTTTTATCTCCTCCCCTTTCTCGATAAGCTCCTTCACTTCCACATCCAAATCAAGTATCCTGTTGAGTTTCTGTATGACCGCTGCTGCCGACTCAGGGTCGGGGTATTTGGCGTGGGACTCTGCCATCAGGTACAGAGCATTGATTTTGTTTTTCATGCACTCGTAGATTATAAGGGAGTGGGCGCCTACACTAATACCCTCCTCCATTTTCTTGATGTCTCTCTCGTCCATTAATTCATCTGTTTCCTTGTTCATGCTTATACCGTAAACTTGGGGGTTCTCTACCTCAAGTCTGTTGGGGTGTGGAACCCCCCCCAGAGGGATAACAAGTTTAACATTTTTGGACTTAAACCATTCAACAAGCGTTCTTGATATTGAATGCATTAGTGATGATTTGATTGGAATTTCGGAGACCACTACAAGAAGATTCCTGTTGCCGTAGATTCGCAGGGGCGCAACAGGCCTTCCGTTGTGGACAACAACCACCGGCGGGAAATCGTCGGATTCAATGGAGGCTATCTGCTTAAGGTCCAGCTTATCCACAAGGTGGTAGGTTGCTATAGCCCCCACCAACCCCACATCCGGGAAACCAAGAACTGCCGAAGGCTGCTCTAATTCAACATCCCCCCTCTCTACAATCTTTACCTTGTCACCCAATCTGATCCTCCAAAGCAGCCTCTAACCCAGAAGACTAACTCATCCAAAAGCCCCTATAGTTATCCGGATTCAGTCAATAAATTTCACTAGGCCCAGACCCCATCAAGCCCATATTATCTAAGAAAACGTGCTTTAATTCATTTCATTCAATAAATAAACCTAGGCAAAAAAAAAGAGGAGATAACCAGTGAATGCTGTATGGAGGAAAGCCATAAGAGGATTACTGAAATAAGAAAGGATGAGGTAAAAAAGCTCTTTGACGCGCTTCTAGGCTAAGAATCCAGCCTCCATCACACCATCCACTATGAACTGTACCGCTATCGAAGCCAGCATCAAACCCATGATTCTCACAAAAGCTTTCGTGCCCGTCTTCCCCATGAACTTGAAGACCATATCAGCTTTGGACAAGATGACATATGACACCAGATAAACCAGGGGGATGCATAATATCACCAGTATCTTATCAAGCTGGCAGGCGGAGTTAAACAACACGATAGATGTGGTTATAGCTCCAGGCCCTGTCAGGAAGGGAATCGCCAGAGGGGTTATGACAATATCCTCCTTCTCCTCCAAAACATCCTCCAGCCGGTCGGAGAACTTGGTCCGGCTCTTGCGCCCGAACAACATCTCAAGCGAGATGATAAAAACCAGTATCCCACCAGCTATCTTGAAGGAATACATATTTATCTTCAAAAAATCAAAGATATATCTCCCAAGCACGGTGAAAACTATCAAAGTAACGGTAGAAATCAAAATAGTCTTCCTTATCATGTCACGTCTCTCCCGGGGGGAGTACTTCTCCAGAAGAGAGAGGAATACGGGAGCGTTACCAACAGGATCGATGATAATGAATAAGGTAACAAAACACTGTATTGCGAATATATGATTCAAGTCCATGTTATTAATGAATAACTCCTGACTAGATAAAGAATATATTGGTTTCTCAGGTTAATTCATGTAAACCGTTTATCTATTGATTTCTTGTGGGCCTGGAATCCCTCGGCTCCCGCTATCTCGCAGATAGTGTGCCTCAACTTGCTCAGGCCTTCCTTGGTGAGGTGCTGTATGCTCATATTTCTGAGGAAGTCTCTTACGCTCAGCTCGGAGGCGAATCTCGCAGTACCCCCAGTGGGCAGCACATGGTTTCCTCCCGAGGCGTAGTCGCCTGCTGCAACAGGAGAGTAGGGACCAATAAACACGGCACCAGCGTTCCTTATCTCTTTTACTGTATCCTCCGGGTTTTTTGTTAGAATCTCCAGGTGCTCTGGAGCATAAAGGTTCGCGAACTCGATGCACTCCTCCACGTCTCTGGTTAGGATTATGGCCGAATTCTTAAGGCTCTGCTTTAACTCCTTCCTCTTCAAATCCTTCAACTGTTTCCCTATTTCCTCCAGTACCTTTTCTGCTATTTCTTTTGAGGTTGTTACAACAATAGACTGAGCACTTGGATCGTGTTCAGCCTGCGCCAAGACATCAGCTGCAATAAATCCCGGATTAGCGGATTCATCTGCTATAACCAGTACCTCAGAGGGTCCGGCTGGCATGTCAATATCCACCTGACCGTAGACGAGCATCTTGGCGGCCAGAACATACTTGTTCCCTGGGCCGGTGATTTTATCGACTCGGGGAATGGACTCTGTCCCATAAGCTAGGGCCGCTATAGCCTGCGCACCACCCACCCGATATATTTCCTTGATCCCGCAGATATCAGCGGCTACGAGTACAGCATCCGATATGGGCGGGGGTGACACAAGGATTATTTCACTCACACCAGCCGCCTTAGCAGGTAAGGTTGTCATCAATACAGTTGAGGGATAGGATGCCCTGCCCCCCGGGATGTAGCAGCCTACGCTCTTAAGCGGTATTATTTTCTCTCCTATCTGGACTCCATCTGATGTCTGAGTCTCCCAGTTTTTCTCTATTTTCCCGTATTGTTCCGCGTGGTATTTCCCTATGTTCAGGGCAGCATCCTCCAATGCCTTAACCAGTCTCTTGTCTGTCCGGGAGTAGGCCTTTCTTATTTCAGAGTCCGAGACCTTTATGTTTTCAGGGGATATGTTGTATTTATCCAGTTTCCTGGTGAGCACGTAGATAGCTGAGTCGCCCTTGGATTTAACCTGTGAGATTATGGGCTTAACGGACTCCATAGCCTCATCCAGCTCAACAGAGTCTCTCCCAACCAGTGCCTTCAATTCCTCAGCATTCTCTTCCCTGTAATGTAATATCTTCATCTGTTACCTCCTGTGCAGATAAAAATAGGGATTCACCACAGAAATATAGGTATAGAGTACTGACTGAATCAGACGGAGCAGGGTGAACAATAAAACAGCGGTCAAGGTTATACCCACTTCAACCCCCTTCACGTTCACCAGACTACCGAGGGATATTGCAACCAACACCAGAGCCATGAAAAAAACAATCAAGGCAAACACCTCCCACCTGTATCTAAAGCTGAGCTTGAAGCTGCTGGAGAAGCTGCTCAGGACGCCCTTTTTTTCTATAACACCTGCCGGAACCACAAAAAAGACCGCCATCATAAGAACCACTATAAGAGATAATACAATAGGGAGGGATAGGAAAATGAGCATCTTCTCATTGGATAGTATAGATGAAATAAAGAAAAAAAACACAATAACAAACAACAAAACAATAAATGAGAGAAAGATGACTCCCAGAGCCAGAAGAATCCGCCAGGACCTCAGGGAATCCTTAAGGGACCTCAGCAGGTTAATTTTTTTATTTGCATGATAGTCTGAGACCATGGAGGGATACATCCCGTAGGTTAATAAATCAATTGCTCCAATCAGTGGATAAAACAAGAAAAGCCCGATAATGGGAAGAATGTTGCTGTAGACTGACTCGAAATTTGAGATAGAATATATTAAATCAAGCGCGTAGTAGATGAGGACTAGCTCGAATACAGCATAAATCAGTGAGGAAATGAGGTTGGGGATGAAAATCCTGGGTCTTTCACGTAAGAGTCTAAATGAGTTATCCAGAATCTCCCGGAGCTTCATTTTCTTTTCAGGTTCACCAGGACGTGATCTTTGTCATAGGGTCTTAAATCAATCGTCTCCAGGACAGTGAAGTCGTTTTTGAGCTGGTTGATTTCTTTCCTGAACACCTTCTTGGGGCTTTCTACGGCGTTAATGCTCCGGGCTTTAATCAATAAAAGAGCATGCTCCGGCCTGAAATACTCAGCGTTCTTCAACAGAATCTCTGACTGGTTTTTCTGGGCAACATCCTGATAGATTACGTCAACGGAAGAGATTGCGTGCATGTACTCCTGCGGACGGTTAGCATCTGCAAGAATCGGGATCATATTCTTCTTCTTCATGGTTACAGGCATAAGCTCCCTCATCATCCTCCTGGATAACTCAACGCAATAAACAAATCCCCTAAAGCAGACATCAGATAAGTGAGAGGGTGTTGTCCCAGAGGAAGCTCCAAGGTAAAGGACGTTAGAGTCCTCTCTGAAAGGGAAACTCTTCAGCCCCTTGAGGACGGCAGCTGACAGCTTGCTCCTGTAGGGATCCCAGAGCCGGTACTCTTTACCCTTCTTTTTAATCAGTTTCTCGTCATACACCCTGAATCCAGGGGTATTGTTGAGGGATGCGATATTCCTCCTGAAACCATAGACTCCGGGAAACAATTCCTTAACAGCCATTTTTTAATGATATGATGTTAATGATTATAACGCAGGAGAATTAAAATGAAATTAGGCGGCCTCTATACTGCATTAATCACTCCATTCGACGAGGAAGGCGATCTGGACATAAACGGCTTCAGGAAAAACATAAGACGTCAGATAGATGATGGAGTGGACGGTATAGTACCCGTGGGCACCACCGGTGAGTCAGCAACCCTCAGCTCGGAGGAACATAAGATAGTGGTGGAGACAGCCGTAGAGGAAGCTAATGGTAAGATAAAGGTTATAGCAGGCACCGGCAGCAACAACACCAGTGAAGCACTGGAATACACGCAGCATGCAATGGATGCGGGAGCAGACGCCGCCCTTGTGATTACCCCATACTATAACAAGCCCACTCAGCGGGGCCTCATAAAGCACTACACCAAAATAGCATCCCATGTGGACATACCACTAGTAGTATACACTGTCCCGGGGAGAACTGGAGTGAACATCCAGCCAGAGACAACAATAGAGTTATCCAGGATAGAGAATATCGTAGCGATAAAAGACGCCTCCGGAAACCTGGATCAGGTGATGAGGGTCTTAAGAGAAACCGATGATTTCACCGTATTATCGGGGGAGGACTACCTCACCTACTGCATTCTTTCTCTGGGAGGTGATGGCGTCATCTCCGTAGCCAGTAATATTGCTCCTGGGTTGATGAGCGAGCTCATCCACTCAGCTCTAGACGGAGACTGGGAAAAAGCAAGAGAATTACATTACAGGCTGTATCCCTTGTTTAAGGTGCTTTTTGTTGAAACAAACCCCGCACCGGCAAAGGCTGCGCTGGATTTGATGGGCTTGCCCGCTGGAGAACCCAGGCTGCCGCTGGTAGAAGTCACCAAAGAAAGCAGGGATGAGATAAAGACTGTGCTTAAGGGGCTTGACCTAATCTAGATACCCTGTTTAAGCCCTGAACAGGGGATTGGAGAATAGAGAGAAACAGGTTGCTTTAGAGGTTTTTGAGCAGCCTGATGTATTCTGGAAAGAAGGGGTTTATGAATGCGTATTTACCTCTTCCTTCTTTTCGGAGGATTCCCTTTCGTTCTAACTCGCTGATGGCAAAATATAGTTGTGATCTATCCGCGTCGGAGAAGCTGTCTTTGGCATAAATCTTTCCTTTTTCATGTGCCAGGAATTTCAGGATCTTCTTTTGGAGGGTGGCCTTACTTAGGACGATCCACTCACTGTCCAGCTCTCCTTTTATTCGCAATAAGGCTAGTTTGAAGCCGTCGTCTACGAGTTTTTTATTGATTGTTGTGATCTTGTTTTGTAGGGCGAGATCCAGGATAGATTGGGATAGTATCTTTGTGAAGTGTGGGTGGTGTTTTGTTTTTTCTGCTATCAGGGAGCAGACTTCTCTGGGGGCTTTGAACCCTCCTTTTTTGAATGTGCGGGTGAGGTAGTCTACAAGCTCTTTCGCAGGTAGAGGGTTTAGTGTCAGCATTTTTCCGAAACCGTAGAATGCCTCTGCTTTGCTGGTGAATAGTTTCTTCATCAGACTCTCTTGGCTTCCGGAGAATATGTAGGTGACCCTGTCGTGTCTCTGGAATTTTGCCCTCATCCTCTTGATCATTTGGCTGTTTAGGTCGGTTAGTTCGCCGAATTCGTCTATGGCGAGTATGAGTTTTTTGTTCTTTTTTGAGGCCAGTTTTTGGGGGAAGTCGAGTGCATCATCTATTAGTTTTGATTCATCAATCTCTTTGGAGCCGAATGATAGGATGATTTCATAGTCTTCCCATAGGGTTTTGAATTGAACGTTTTTCACGAAGTCTGAGAGGTTTCTTTTAGCCATTCCCAGTACGTCTCTGGCGCGATTTGTTTCGTTTGAGAGAACTGCCTCTACCAGGCCTTCGGCGACCTCGGCTAGGGAGGTTTTCTCGAAGAGGTCGATGTATCCCACCAGGTATCCTTCTTTTTTTAACTGGTTCAGGGATTCGAGTATCACTGATGATTTCCCGTATCTTCTGGGGGAGGCGAGAATCACGCTCTGACCTCCTCTGACGTTGTAGGTGATCTCGGATATTATATCTTTTCGGTCAATGAGGTCTTTTCCCACCACAGGTTTCCCGTAAGGGAATAATTGTTTTATCATAAGCAACCACTTACCATAAGTAACTACTTAGTATATGTACATACGCCCATAAATAAATTCAGGGGAATCCCAACCAATCCAGCTATCCGGAATCACCCACCTTAATCTTTCCTCGTTAAGGATGGACTTTAGATAGCAGTTAGGCAGCATCTTGCCTTAATTTATAATCCAAATAAGGAGGAGAATGGAGTTTTCCAGGTTATGTGTTGGATTTGATAGGATTACCCACCGGAGACCCGAGACTGCCACTGGTACCAGTCACCAGGGAAAGCAGGGATGGGATGAAAAGGGTTCTCACGGAACTAGGGCTTCTATAAAGAAACACTTTATCTGTTTTCTTTCTCCATAATTTAGTGTATGAGGTTTCTTTCGCTTGAACTGGAGAACTGGGCATGCCACAGGAGTCTGGACATAGACCTCAGCGATGGCCTGCAGATTGAGGGGAGGAACGGAACAGGGAAGAGCAGCATACTGGAGGCCCTGAGGTTCATATTCGCCAGAGACGCTAGGAGATACAGGAGCAGAATAAGAAACGGTACCAGAAGCGCGAAAGTAAGGCTTTCCTTCAGCCGGGACGGTAACCTGTACGATATAGAGAAGAAACTTTTTCTGGATAAAAACAAGAGCTCTCAGGCGTGGATGAGCCTGAACGGTGAACGCATCAAGGACAACCCCACCAGCGTCTACAGCTACCTGCAGCAGGAGATATTCAGCGAGAACATAATGGAGCGGCTTATTTATGTCCCACAGGGGGAGCTGACAGAGCTTATAGATGAGCTGGACAGGAAAGGCGGGAGAGAAGAGCTTGACTCACTCCTTGGCCTGGATGTTTTCCAGAGGGTCTATGAGGGAGCTGGACAAGAGTTCAGGGAAAAAAAAGGCAGCTACGAGTCGCTCCATAATGAATTTATGAGATATGATGAGAACGCAGGTGAGGTAATGGCGAACGAGATAAAAGAAATGGAAAGTAAACTGGAAACACTCAGCAGGCAACAGAAAAAGAAAGAGGAAGAGATTAATAGATTGCAGGAGAGCATAAATGAACTCAAGAAGGAGATTTCTGTAATGCAGGAAACCAGGAGGGAAAAGGAGGAAATAGAGAAAAAGATTATTGAGTTGAGGAGCAAAATAGAGGGTGATAAAAGCAGGCTGCATGATTTAAGAGAATCGCTTAAACAGCTGGAGGGGAAAAAACAACAGCTGACGGAACAGGAGGAGAAAAAGAGGGGTTTAATGAAATATACAGGCTTTAAGGAGATACTGGATGAGCTGAGAATCAAAAAAGAAAAACTCCCTGACTTAGATGAGATAGGATTGAAAAAAAAGCAGTTAAGCGAATTGGAGGGTGAAGAGAAAAGCAGGATAGAGGAGGAATACAAGAGGGAGGAATCTGATTTATTCGGTGTTGAACGGGACATAGCATCCAGGAGACAAACCCTGCGGGAAACAAGGGAATACCTAACCAGTCTGGGGAAGCTGGATTCCGGGGCGAAATGCCCGAGGTGCGGTCAAAGGCTTACAGAGAAACACCTTAAAAATGAGGAGGCTATGGCAGAGGAAAAGATTAAGTCTCTCAGGGAGGGGTTGGAGAAGTTGGATTCCCTTTTTGATGAAAAGAAATCTGTTGTGGGGAGACTGGGGGAAAAGTTAAAGGATGCTGAGAGGAGAGTGATGGAATACAGTCACCTGAGAAGGGAGGTTGAGGGGCTGGAGAAGGAATACCTGGAGGGTAAAAAATCCATCGGGGAGCTGGAGGATGCTCTCAAGAGAGAGGGTTATCAGGGTGAAAGCCTCAAGGAGGTGGAAGAGAGCATAGGTGAGCTTAACAGGATTAAAGGTGTGTTAGGGAACCTGAGGGAGGAAACCTCCCGGGTGGGGGAATACAGGAGCAGGGTGGAGGAAATCAACAAATCCTTGTCTATCAACGTGAAGGAAAAGGAGGGGCTGGTAAATAAACTCGGGAAGCTTGTATTCGATGAACCTAGCTTTGAGGGGCTGCAGAAAGAGAAGGAGAGGATGCAGGAGGCGATGGCAAGTTCCATGGTGATGCTGCAGAAAATAGAATCCGAGCACGGGGAGGTTGAGAGCAGGATACTTGATTTTAAGCAGAAACGCCAGGAATACCTTGATTTACGCAGTCGGGTGGATAAGGCAAGGGAGGGGATGAATCTTTTGAAGGAGGCAAGGGATGGGATATATCACCCATCAAGGGGTATTAGAAAGTATTATAGGGAGATATACCTGAAGAAACTGAGCAACCTCTTAACATACTACTTCAAGAGAATAAACAATAACCCCAAGTTCAGGGAAATTTCCTTCGACGAAAACTACAGTATAGAGATTAAATCAACTGATGGGGTTTTCGACCTAAACCAGCTTTCAGGGGGGGAGAGAGTGCAGCTTGCTGTGGCCTTCAGGATAGCTTTGGTTGAGTTGCTCTCCCCGATACACATGCTTATACTGGATGAGCCCTTCGGCAGCCTGGACACAGAACATAAGGAAGCCATGGGTGAAGCACTTAACAGGGTCTCAGAGAAAGGTCAGCTTATCCTGGTAACACACGTCCATGTGGACTCGCTTGATTTGCCGAATAAATTAAGGCTCGAGGGTTACTGAATCCCTTTTTTTACGTCTGATATATCATAGTTAACAAGATGCACCCCCAAAAAACCATCCAGCTGGCTTTGTTGGTTCTGGTAATGGTTTCCACAGTCCACGCAGGGGATGGAATCTTCGAGTCCGCTGAGATCACACCACCAGAGCTTCCCGGAATGAGGGAGGGTGTTGTTCTATCGCTGGTGGATATTGAATCAGGTGAACGCCTGAAAGACTTGCACGTTAGGATAGAGCTGACGGATTTGGATTCTGGTAGGGAATTGAATACGATACGCTATTTCAGGGAGTGTAATATATCTCTGGATATTGCGCCTGGTCTGTGGCTTCTTGTTCTTAAGGCGGATAATCTCTCAACAGATGGAAAGGATTTCTATGAGAGGATATCCTTCACCTACCTTAACAGGTCAACCCCTTTTTATTTATCAGCCTATATGAAGCCGGTGGGGACTGTTGTGGGCGAGGTGGTTGACGAAGAGGGTAGGGTTGTGGTTAACGCCAGGGTGAAATTCGACTGCAGCTCGGAGTACGGGGTGCAGGAGGAGGTTGAGACAGACTCATACGGCCTGTTCAGGGGAGAGTGGCTTCCCACGGGCTTGTGTAAAATCTCAGCACTCTACAACAACCAGGTCGGCTCCGTTGATACGACGGTAGAGAAGGGAAAGCTTGAGGAGGTGTCTATTGTACTCGCTAAGACCACAACTTCTTCGTTCACGGACTACGGCCTTTATTTGCTGCTGATATTTCTGGGGGTTGCTTCAGTGTATCTGTTCTCCCGGAGGAGGGGGGAGTCATCTCACAGAACCGTGAAGGAAACAGGCCCTATTGAGCCGAGTGAGGGAATGCTTTCAGTGATGCAGACCCTTAAAGAGGAGCAGAAAGGGATTATTAATGTGTTGCTTGAGGCAGGTGGGGAGATGACGCAGGTGGATATCTGCTACAAGACCAGCATACCCAAAGCCTCTGTCTCCCGCTACGTATCTTATCTGGAGTCAAGGAAGATTCTGGAGACTACAAGAATAGGACGCCTCAAAGAGGTTAAGTTAAGTAAATGGTTTCTTGGTCAATAGATGGAACAATTGCTGGAACGTTTGTTTCAGTCTGGATTATTAAATCGTTTCAGTGAATGATTAAATAAAAGAATGAGGTGATTCCATAATGAAAAACAAAAGAATAAGGGCTTTCATGGACAGGTACCCGGAATTTATGCTGGCGCTGACTATACTCACAATACTCTTTATTGTATTCTCTACCAGCGTGTCTCCGGAATCATACAAGAATGCCAGCCCAGATAAGGTCACAGCAACAACAACCACATCCAACTTACGTGCAGGATATGGCCCGTATAGCACATCCAACTGTTACTACCGCTGCACGGACAGTGATGGAGGCAGCGTCTATGAAAGAGGATACGTGAGTATAGTAAGCCCATCAGGGTGCCCGACTACCACCGCACGTGATTTCCAGGACTACTGTATAGATGAATCAACGCTGATGGAATACGACTGTGATAAAGAAAACAGATACCACACACAAAAACAGATTAACTGCGAATGCAGCAACGGAGCATGCATAGTGGGAGACTACGTTGATGTCACAGTAACTCCTTCAGTTAAATACGTCTCAGTAGGTGATAAAGCAATCTACAAAATAAAAATAAGAGATAAACACCCTCTGCTGGATTGTGATACCTCTGAAGTAGATGAATCCACTACAACATCCAATACAGAAGAAATCAGATGCAAGGTCTACCATACCTACAATTTATCGGTCTTAGGACTACCATTCACCGCAGACTATCCGCAGGAGGTTATGATATATCAAGGAAGATCAAAGACCGTTGAATTAACAATCCAACCAGAATACCAGGGCAGATTCACATTCACGGTCACAGCAACACAAAACAAGGACCAGACCTTATCAGGCTCTGATTCAGCAACTCTGGTAGTTAACGGCTACACAAGCTGTGATGAAGCCTGCCAGGAAAGAGGATACGAGTACGGCGTATGCAGGACATCTTGCAATTCAGATGAGAGAAACCTTGGAACCAGATACTGCATACAAGAATACATCTCAGTCAAAAACGCTGACGTGGTCTCAACCACAAAAGTTCAAGCGGTTGCATTAAACGCCACAGCAGAAGTAGCATCCACATCTGGCGGGGAAGGTGTGGGAGCAGCTACTGCAGAAACCCGTGAAGTACAGTTATACAGGCCAATATACTGCTGCTGCGGGGTAAGGGAGCTGAAGGTTAAGGCATGGACGAACAAAAACACATACGAGAGCGGGGAAACAGCAAGAATATATGCGAAAGTAGCCTACACAGACGACAGCAACATTGATTCAACGGTGTATGGCACAGTAACAAAACCAGACGGATCTGAAGAAGACATAACATTCATGCAAGTCTGTGCAATCCAAGAGATAAAGGCTGCTGTTACTGACGTAGAGGAAGAAGTTGAAGAAGCAGAGAGTATAGAAACAGAAATCCAGTGCGATTCAGGCATCTGCAACCCGAGATGCATCTATCTCTCCAACTATAAAAACACAGAAACCGAAGGTAGATACAAGGTTACAGTGCGTGCGCTAACACCCGGCGGCGAAGAAGTACAGACAAAAACATACTTCAACGTCATAAGACCTCATATAACATGCGAGCAATACTGTCAGGAGGAAGGATACGATTACGGTATATGCAGGGGAAGCTGCATTGACGATGAATACGATACAGGCTCAGACTACTGCTACCAGGAAATCCATCCAGCACTCCGCTGCTGCTGTGGTAAACTCACGCCCCCACAGCCCCCACAGGAGAAGATAAAACTACATCTGAAGAGGGGATGGAACCTGATAACGATGCCAGGTAAAGGGGAACTGGATAAGGGGACATGTGAGAGGATGTATGGGTTCATATACATAGACGGCAGATACTACACGATGGATGAGGCGGAAGAGAAGCTGGGTAGTGAAGAGTTGATGGAATATTTGAGGCTGCACTCTTTCTGGATATATGCCTTCAAAAGCTGCTACCTCGAGTTTAGCGTGGAGGATTATACATCTTACAGTGAAGTAAACCTTGATGAAGGGTGGAATTTTGTTCCAGTAACACGGGATATGAAATCGATGACCCTGGATGATATTAAAAGGAATTGTGAGCTGGAAAAAACATACATGTGGAATCCGATAAAACAAAGCTGGGAAAAGATAGATGGAGTCTACGTGTTCAAGGAAAATGATTTATATCATGGCTTTATATCATATGCCGTAGAAGAATGTGGCTTCAGCCAGACAATGCTGAGTCCGCCAGCTTTACCGCAGGGGTGATTGATATGAAGAAACAATTACCTCTCCTTGTTATTTTTCTGGCTGCTACGTCAGTAATGTGCATACAGGAAATAACCCAAGATACAACCACCTCAACAACAGAAACTCCCTCGACAACGAGCACATCAACCACCCGGATGACAACATCAACAACCGAGATAGACATAAGCAGCTTATTTGATAACCCAGGGGACATAGACCCACCGCAGCCTCCCAGTTAAAAAAAAACAAGTATTTTATTTAAGCAAACACCATAAGTTAATTGATCTGGAAAATGCTTTACTGCATCAACTGCGGCTGCCGCATAGATTTCGGGCAGCAGAAATGTAGCAACTGCAAAAGGAATCCCTTCAGGCAGAAACCGCATATTGAGGAGAGAATGCTTGAATGGGAAGGTGAGAAGATTAACTCAGACAGAGACCTTCTGCACATCTTCATGTTTTTTCTCGCTATCCTGAGCATTGCCTTCCTCATTCATTAACCCGATCTGTTCCATGAGCCATCTATGCCATTCCCTACGGAGTTTCCCGTAATCAGCTATACCATCAGAGAGTTTTTGTTTGTTGGTCAGTGAAGCGCACATATTCCACACCTTAGCAGTGAAATCCACCTCCAAGATATCGTTTATGTTCTTTATACGGGAAATCTTGACTAAATCCTTCACCACAGTCTCCCTGAATTCCAGCTCAAGCAGGCAATCTTGTAGAGACATGTTTTTCCTGGACGAGATAGCCCTGAAAAGCGCTGATTCATCAAGATTATATATCTCTTCAAGACCGTTTAGATGCATTATGTCAGAGAAAGCACCCTCGTTTTGCGGGTTGCTCTCCCAGAATTTGCCCACCTCGGTAACAGAGGCCAGATATCTCTCCTTCAGTAGCGTCTCCCTGTTCTCCCTATAACCCAGGGAAACGACCACATCCACGGCCTTGAAACTGGTGGAAGGCACCTGCAGGTCATTGGTCACCCGGTCCCATGTATCGTAGGGTGTGGAGCCGTGTATCGTACCCAGTACTGCGTTACCTGCTGCACCAACCCTCATAGCCTCAAAAAGTGCTTTTGCCTCAGGCCCCCGGACCTCTCCCAGAACCAGAACCTTAATATGGCAGCTGATTTAGGGGAGAACATACCCTCAGATACCAGCTTCGGCAGAGTCCAGGGCATATTCCTCCTCTTCCTGAAGGCGAATGCTATGCCATCAAATGTCGAGGGCTCCCGGACCCCGGCAACCCTCACACCGATATCTTGCAGCTCCATGTCCATAACCGGGTTTGCTTCATCAAAGGGCCGCCCCCCTATTGAACGGAATTTAGAGGAGATCCTCTCCAAGTCCTCCTCAGACAACCTTATGTTGGTTGTGCAGATGCCATAGGATTCATGATCCACGTACACTGGGGTGACCTCCGGAGGGGAATCCACGTATACATCCCTTACTTTCGGATCATGGAATAGAATTTCCAGCATACCATATCCCGCAGTATATCTCATGAATATCTCGGAAAGCTTTCTTACATCCACATCAACATCCAGCTTAGATAGCAGCTCACCCCCGAGTTTACGGAAATAATCCCGGGCATCAATGGGTTCAATTAACTCGAAAACGTATCTCTCGGAGGCCGCATCCCTTAAATCATTAAGGGTTTTCACTTCATGCATGGATAATGATAACTCGGACGGTTTGAGGAAATAAAACCGGCCCATGCTGTTTTCAAGCAAGGTAACCTGGGAATCCAGAACACGATATCTTTTGATAGCTCTTGCTTCAGGCGGCTTTTTGAAGGATATCAGGGAGGGGATAAAAGACGGTTGAAGCACGCTTTGGATCTTTTCACTCCCATCTCGTATAAGTCTTGTTTCCTCGAGGCTGTGTGTCAGGTTATCGAGTAGTCTATGGTAGGATTTGACGCAATCAGGTGGATATCGCTGCAGCACGCTTTTTTTGTTGTATTGTTTTCTAAGAGTACGCAGTTGCTCTAAGGCCCCCACAGGGTCATCGAATAGTTCCCTTGTTACAAGATTCTCCAAAAAATCCTTCCATTCACGATGCTCTCTTTTGCAATCACATACATTAACCCAAGGCTTTTTCGAGCTTAGCTTATTAAGCAGGTCAACGAAACCGTATACAGGCTCAAGCTGCTCCCGATCATAGGTCCTAGTGTAATGCTCTTTCTGGTATCTTATGACATCCACCTTATTCTTAAATAAGACGGGTAATGTCTTCCCCAGACACTTCGTAGAAGACAGCATTCCCTTGCCCAAACATTTAGTGCAATCAAAACACAGCATCCTCATGCCCCGGGAAACCCTAATCTCATGGCTGCATGAATCCATTTTCATCCCTTATCCACCTCCAGTTTTGAATTAAAAAATTTTGTTATTACAAGCACATCACCACCCTTAAGATCCAGTGAGTTGACCACCCCATAAATAAGTGATTCGTTTACCCGGATACTGCTCCCTGAATAGTTACCTGCATCTAATAGTACACTGTTTGCGCAAACCCTCACCATGTAGGGATTGCCGGAAAGTGATTCAGGAAGTCTGTATTTTAGCGTGCAGTTTCCGGGGCATACCTGCACTGAATCGATTATGTTGACGATAGAATCCGCCTCCACCATCAAATGATGGCTTAATAGCATCCCGGAGTATTGCACGTAGATGGTGTGCATTAAGGTCAGGAAAAGCACTGTGAACAAAACCAATGCCACCTTAGAGATATCCCAGACTCCTTTATTTTTCATTTTTACAGGAAGATGTTGCTTATCGCTATAACCCCCAAAAATATTGTTAATGCTATGGGCAGTGACCTGGAAATCTCGTATTCCACTATAACCGGGTCGTCTCCATGCTCCAGTATGGTGTTGTATCGGACCAGTATGTAAAGCAAAGCAAGCATATACAATCCCACTATAAGCTGCAGTATCTCAGGGCTGGTCGGTTGCTCCATTAGCAGGAAGGTCGTAAATGATGAATCCTGCAGGGATGATGTGATAGCCGATGTCTTTTGGAAAACCCTTGCGATATATACAGTTAGGGCGCAGATTGCAGGGCTTATGAAGACTGCTGTTATTTTCATCATGGATGATGTGTAGGATATCTTGTTTTTCAGGTTTGATTCCATCTTTTGTATCTCTTTAATGTGGTTTGCTGCAGTGATAAGAGATTCCGAGGCGGAGTTAATGCTTTTCTTCATGCTTGTTACCATAATTCTGGAGAGCGTGTTTATCATGGAGGAATAAATTTCCCGTAGAGCCCCTATCTTCTCGTTGAAGAACGCACCCTCTATATCCGTGTTGAGATATCTAATATTCTGAACTGCCTTCCGGTATATTGCTGAGGCCCCGGAGGGGTTTTTGGGCAGCATCCTTGCAACCTTTATCATAGCATCTTCTGCTGACATTCCGGAAAGCAGCCGGTTGCCTAACTGGAAGGTGGCCTCAAGCACCTCTTTCTCAGTCTCCCGTATAGAGTCGCGTATTTTTTTCTTGTGAAGTGATTTACCACCCAGATAGATGAAAAACCCAAGACCCAGACCTGCCACAATAGGCAGGGTTGTTAAATCGTAGACGGACCAGTGCCTTAATCCCAGTAGGTAAGGTACACTCAGAGAGCTTATGAGGGATGTAACCCATATTGTGGTTTTTTTTACTGAAATATTTTTCCCCCGGATGGCCATTTTTCCCGCAGGAGGTAGTAATGGATGGGTATCAGATATCTCCATAACAGGGAACGATGCCGGCCTCTTCATTAGTGTGTACTCTGAGTAGAGATACATGAAGGCTAGTATTGCCAGAAGCAGCAGTGAGAGATTTGCTGGATTACCCAGCTCAGATCCCATAAATGAAATAAGCGGTATCATTATTACCACCACCAGGGGCAGGATTGCCCCACCTGCAAACATCACCAGGGTAGGCAGCCTAAGGTATTCGATGAACTCCTTAAATGATTCCTGGATCCCTTTTAATACAGAGTCCATTGCCCGATCCAGGGTGTTAAGTCTTCTGTATTCTGTTTTCTCTATCTGTGAGGTTCTTATGGCATATAATGCATCCTGGAATCCTTTGACGTTTTTACCCCACCTGTACCCCAGCAGGGGGAGTGAGCCTCCAATGCTGGTTTTTTTACCAGACCATACATCCCAGAGAATCTTTTTTAGATCCATGGCAAGCTCTCCCCTGCTGTTTTCCGCAGCGAATTTGACTGCCTCCTCTAGGTTGGGATTCTGCTTGAGTGGGATTATAAGATATGCTATTATCTCCGGGGCCCTGCCAAGCGCCTTAATCCGTCTCGTTGACGCTGTAATTTTTGGGTACTCTGAGAGGTAGTATAGTGCCAGAAGCGAGATGATCGAGCCTATGAGCAGGATTATTAGGGGGTTTGTCCCCATGTAGATGTGGGCTGTGATTGCTATGACAGTTGATAGTATCACAATCGCCGCTCCTGTGACCCATGCTGCTGCTGTGACCTCTCTTGGTGATACCTGCATTCTGTTGAATTCTAGGGCCTCCTCCAGTTCACTATCCCATTCCAGGTTTATTTTTCTGTGAAGTAGCTCTGTTTTTTTTGCCACTTGCTTTATTGTTTTTTCGTAGAGGCTCTTTTCCATAATAATATATTATTTTATGTATATATAAATATACCTATAAATCTTTAGAGTATTTATATATGTGTTCCCTAAAATAATAAAGAAAAAAAAATTTGGAGGTAAAAAAAAATGGACATAAAAAAACTGCTGAAAAACAAAAAAGGAATAGAAACAAGAGTTCTGGTGTTCGTACTGGGAGCTGTGGTGCTGATACTGATGCTGTCTTTGGTTATGAGCATGTACATGCAAACCGAGCATCTGGTAGGCACAGCAGTCGAAAAAGCCAACGAAACACTTAACTCAACAGGTTTTATGTGAGTATGGAGACCACGCCGTTTTACATCACACTATCGGCCATAATCCTGTTCCTCACAGCAGCCCTGGTGCTTCCCGCATACGGTGACTGGGCCAAGGTAATGGACGAGAAAAAAGCCGTGGAGGAAACAGAACGAATTGTTAATGCCATAGAGAGCGTAAGCTCTCTCGGTGATGTAGGCTCCACACAACACCTGAAACTCAACATACCAGGAGGATATAAAATCGATGTAAGAAACCATAGCATAAACCTCTCAGAAGAAGGTAGAGAGGTAGTTGATCATGACATAAAACACCTTGAACTCAGATATCACGGTAGTCGGCAGCTGGAGGGTAACATTAATCTAACAGTCACCCACTGGCTTCGGGGGGAGAATTTCACGGAAGAAAAAGAGTATTTTATTGAAGTGATACGATGAGAGATATAGGGAGTAAGGGGCAGGCAGGTCCGCTGGGTGAGGACCTCATCTCAATAGTGGTTGCAGTATTGTCCATAACAGCAGTCCTCACAACACTAAACTATTTTTTATCCAACAAGATAACAGACAGCATGGAAACACGCATGTACGAGAAAAGCTGGCTGCTCGCTGAACTAACAGCAGCTAGATGGTCAAATAACCAATCTTATGCAAGATACACCCGGGTTCTTGACGCAAGCAAAATATGCAGTGAATGCATAAAACTCAAAGGATACGAAACAACCTACACAGTCGAAGACCTTATAGATGGGAAAACACTATGCTCCTGCGGTACACCGGTGAACGAATCAATGAATGTGAGACTGCCAGTAGCAATAAAAACAGGAAACAACAAAATACACCCGGGAACAATTAATGTTTATACAGGAAAATGAGGCCGTTTTTATTTATTGAATTCGTATGTTTGATTTATGTACCATGGAAAAATCAACAAAGCCAGAGGGAAAAGGAAATTCCATGAAGGCGGATTCCCTGTGGAAACCAAAATAGACAAGGAAAAAAAGAAAAAAGTTAAGAGCAAAGGCGGAGGCTCGAAGCTGAAACTTGTATCCACTGAATACGCCAACATCGTAGTGGACGGTAAACCCCAGAAGTGTAAGATAACCGGTTTTGTTGAGAACCCAGTAAGCCAGGACTACTCCAGAAGACATATAATAACAAAGGGCGCTGTCATAACGGCTGAAACATCCAATAAAAAGGAGATAAAAGCCAAGATAACCTCTAGACCAGGTCAGTCCGGTTTATTAAACGCTGTCAGCTTGTGACCCCCACACCGGGTCCATAATTCTATATAAAAAATAGTTGGGACAGTTACACACGTCTTTTTTGTTTATAAACCGATAAAATAAGAGGGGATTTAAATGAGTAAACCTGCAAAAAAAATAAAAATATTCGATACAACCCTGAGAGATGGTGAACAGACACCCGGGGTTGCCTTAACCACTGATAAGAAACTGGAGCTGGCTCACTCCCTATCAAATCTGGGAGTGGACGTTATCGAGGCCGGGTTCCCCATGAGCTCTGAGGGGGATTACAATGCAGTAAAAAAAATCAGCAAAGAGGTTGATACAGTAATCTGTGGCCTAGCCAGAGCCCTTAAATCGGACATAGATAAATGCATCGATGCGGATGTTGGACTAGTGCACACATTCATCTCAACATCACCTCAACACCTCAAGCACCAGATGGGTAAGAGCGAGGATGAGGTCTATGATATGGCGGTTAAAGCCGTGGAATATGTGGTCGACCAGGGAATGCCCTGCATGTTCTCACCCATGGACGCCTCCAGAAGCAGAATACCCTACCTGATAAAGGTATGCAGGGGGGTTGAGGAAGCAGGAGCCCAGATAATAAACATCCCAGATACAGTCGGCGTCATGTATCCCTCAAAGATGAGATCCATAATAGAGGAAATAAGAAAAGAAATCAAGATTGACCTTGACGTGCACTGCCACAACGACTTCGGGATGGCAGTAGCGAACACGCTGGCTGCAGTTGAGGGAGGATGTAACCAGGTGCAGGTAGCAGTCAACGGCCTGGGAGAGAGGGCGGGCAACGCAGACCTTGAGCAGGTGGTTATGTCGCTAGAGATACTCTATGATATAGAAACCAACATAGAGACAGAGAGGATATACCCTGTAAGCAAGCTTGTGGAAAGGCTTACAGGGATAAGGGTTATGCCAAACTTCCCGATAGTAGGGGACAACGCATTCGCCCACGAGTCAGGGATTCACGTGCACGCCGTCCTCAAAAAACCGATAACCTTCGAGCCCATCAAACCTGAGATGGTTGGGGCCAGGAGGAGGCTTGTTCTCGGGAAACACATAGGAGTTCACGGGATAGAAGCCAAGCTAAACGAGCTCAGGATTAAAGTCAACGGCGAGCAACTGAAAGAGATAACCAATAAGGTGAAAGACCTCGGTGATATGGGTAAGAGGGTGGTAGAAGAAGATCTTGTCGCCATCGCAGAAGACATTGCAGGTAAAAAATCCAAAAAAGAGAGAACAGTGGAGCTGGTAGATATCGAACTAAACACCAGATTAGGGAAGAAACCCATCGCATCCGTAGTTCTAAGGGTGAGAGGTGAGGAGAAGAAAGGCAGATCAGAGGGTGTGGGTCCAGTCGACGCCACAATGAACGCCATCAAAAGCGCACTGGGGGAAAGAGACATAACCCTGGAGGAATACCACCTTGATGCCATAACAGGAGGCTCCGACGCTCTCGCTGACGTAATCATCAGAGTAGGTAACGGTAAAAAAACCACCATGGCCAGAGGCGTTCACGAGGATGTGGTAATGGCCTCAGTAACAGCATTCATCAACGGAATAAACAGGATACTGGAGTTATGATACCAGCAGGGGAGATAAAATGACCGACAGGATAGTACTCAAGGACGGTGTGAGGTACAGGTTGTGGACTCCCGAGAATGAACTCAATGACTTTGAGCCAATGATAAAGCATCACATTAGAGATATTTTCGGAGATGATTGTAGATACTTTCCGAAACGAAAACTAAAGACGCTTGCCGGTAATCGCTCAATTCCCGATGGATTTGTGATTGATTTCAAAAACCAGAGATGGTATATTGTAGAGCTGAAACTGCTCTGTGATGATGCTGTGAGACGCATCCCTAGACAGATAGTTGACTATAAAAATGCCATTAAAAATCCAAAAACCCGACGAAATATTTATAAATCAATAAAATCGATCAATCGAGGTGATTTTCTCGATGAGTTAATCAATGACAAGAACCCCGAGATAGTAGTCATAATCAATAGTCTCGATGGAAAATTAGGTGAACAGTTTAGAGAGCGGGTGGAGGAAACATGGAGGAATGTAAAAATTATCGTGTTTAAAACCTTTGCAAGAGAATATGTTAATCCAAAGAGGGTTCACATGCATTTATTTGAACCTGTTTATGAAGTTCCTACTAACCTCCCATTACCTCTCAAAGAAAAAGGAGAAAGTATAGTGGGGGAAGAAAAAGAAATTAAAGTTGAAAAAATAATCCCTATAGGTGCAAAAGGAAATCAAATAATCAAGGTTATTAATAAAATGGAGGAGGGTAAGGAGTTTAATATCGCTGTTAGAGAAGTGTCTAAAGAACTTGGTATAAAGTATTCATCAGTAGCAGATAAATGTGGGAGGCAACTGGGAATTTCAACAAAAGATTTTGTTGAGATGGTTAAGAAAGAAACCATTTATGATCATCTTTATAACGAAGGTGCTATAAAAAGTTTAGAGTCTGAAAAGCAAATAGAAACTCCTTTAAAATGACTGAAGCAAATCTAGGGGACATATATCTAAGAAAAGGTGATATATATCAATCCCGTAGGGATACAACAAAGTTCATCCAAAGACTTCAGGGGAAACAAGATGAATCAAAAAACAATCAATGAAATAAGGAATAAGGCAGCATCCTACTGGAAAAACCTTGCAGGGATTGTAGTGTTCGGCTCATGCGTTAAAGGGAAGACTTATAATGATATCGATCTCCTGATAGTTCTCGATGAGATAGATAAAAACAGGATAGAACGAGTTGATGAGATCATGGGATTTAAAAGAGCCCTGGAAATAAAAAAGCCAGTGGATATCACCCTAGTTTCTAAAGAGGAATGCCTGAATAATTTCAGAAACCATAACCCACTGTATCTCGACATAACCGTGGATGGAAAAATAATATATGACACAGGCATCCTGCAAAGCTTAATAGACGAAACACGAGAATACCTAACAGATAAACACATAGTAAGAGAGAAAACAAGGTGGTTGTTCCCAACGAAGAAGGGTGTTTCACTCCTTTCCAAAATCAGCAATAAAAATTGGGCAGATTCATGGCTGAAAGACGCTAAAAGAGATTTAAGATCTGCTCAATCCCTCCATAAAGAGAAACTGTTTGAGAAAACGGTTTATCACTCACAGCAATGCATCGAAAAATCAGTGAAGGCAATACTCATATGCTTCGGTGCATTCGAGAAGACACATTATGTTTCAACTGTATTGAAAGAGGAAATATCGAAAAGGAAGTTGAATAATAAAAATATTGAGGAAGTGATCAGAATAGCTGAAAATATGGAACCTCACATGTCTCTAAGCAGATATCCCGGAATTTCCCATGATGAAATATGGCTTCCCTATGAGGAATACGACCATGAAATCGCTGTTGAATCACTGAATAACGCCAAAAAAGTCATGAAAATTGCAGAAAAATTCAGGGAGGGCTGGTTCAAAAATGAAATCCGATGAAATCAAAAAGGGTGTTGAGAACGCCCCGCACAGGGCGATGTTTTACGCGACAGGCATAACCAAGGAGGAGATGAATAAACCCTTTATCGGGGTGGCGTCCAGCTTCAATGACATAATACCGGGACACGTGGATATGCGCATCATGGAGCGCTTCATAGAGAAGGGAGTGCATGCCGGAGGCGGATGGCCTCTGCTTTTTGGGGTGCCGGGGATATGTGATGGCATAGCCATGGGACATGAGGGGATGAAATACTCTCTCCCGTCAAGAGAGCTTATAGCTGACATCATAGAAACCATGGCCAAAGCCCATGCAATGGATGGGTTAGTTCTTTTAACAAACTGTGACAAGATAACACCGGGGATGCTTATGGGAGCGGCAAGACTTGATATTCCTGCAATTGTTGTTACAGCAGGTCCGATGCACTCAGGGAACTACAGAGGTAAGAGGTTGTCGTATGTCAGAGACACCTTCGAGGCAGTCGCAAGATACAATGAAGGCGAGATACCTGAGGAGGAGGTGAGGGCGTTGGAGATACGGGCCGCCCCCGGCGGAGGCTCATGCCAGGGACTCTATACCGCAAACACCATGAACTGTATAACAGAGGCGCTTGGCATGTCCCTAGTCGGAGCTGGCACAGCAATGAACGGGACTGCAAAGAAAAAAAGAATAGCCTTCGACAGCGGCAAACAAATAATCAGTCTCGTGGAAAAAAACATTACTCCAAGGAAAATCATGAACAGGAAAGCCTTCGAGAACGCCATCATGGTTGATATGGCCATGGGTGGCTCAACAAACACTGCCCTGCATATCCCGGCTATAGCGCATGAAGCCAGGGTTGAATTACCACTTGAGACATTCGATGCAATCAGCAGGAAAACCCCGCACATAACAAACATCAGACCGGGAGGGGACTACTTCATGGAGGATGTAGAATATGCTGGAGGAATACCTGCAGTACTCAGTATCCTTAAGGAACTGATCCACGACAACATAACCGTCAGCGGGAAAACAATAAATGAAATCGCATCCGAGGCCGTAATCTACGATAAGGAGGTTTTAAGGTCGCTCAACAACCCATTCCATAAAGAGGGAGGGATAGCTGTATTAAAGGGTAATCTGGCCCCTGATGGCTCTGTGGTTAAGCAGACCGCTGTGAGCAAGGCTATGATGAAACACAAGGGCCCTGCAAGAGTCTATGATTCA
Organism: Candidatus Altarchaeales archaeon ex4484_2; assembly: GCA_002254565.1. Taxonomy (GTDB): domain Archaea; phylum Altiarchaeota; class Altiarchaeia; order IMC4; family QMZM01; genus EX4484-2. The sequence goes on from NJEG01000033.1 coordinate 28,300, forward strand.
GAGGAGGATGCCATGAAAGCTATTACGGGACATGAAATCAATGAAGGTGATGTTGTGGTAATCAGATACGAGGGCCCTAAGGGAGGTCCCGGTATGAGAGAAATGCTGTCACCGACGAGTGCCATAGCAGGCATGGGCTTATCCGATTCTGTTGCTTTGATAACGGACGGGCGCTTTTCCGGCGGAACACGGGGGCCATGTATAGGGCACGTGAGCCCGGAAGCGGCTGAGGGAGGTCCTCTGGCTTTTTTGAAGGAAGGGGATACGATAATAATCGACATACCCGAAAGAAGAATTGATGTTGAATTAAGCAGTGAGGATATGGAAGGCAGAAAGAGTAAATGGGAGAAACCTGTTAAGGAACTCTCTGGTGTCTTAAGAAGGTACTCGATGCTGACCTCTTCGGCGGCTGAGGGGGCTGTATATAAACATTAAGCCCCGAACAGCTTAATCCGGTTGGAGATGTCTAGTAGGATGTGTACGAGATATAGGCCTCTTATCCGGTTAAGCCCCCCCTTGGCACAGTCTCTTTCCGTAAACCTTTCAACGTCGTCGGTTCGGACATCACCCAATATTGCTATTGGAACAGGATCTGCTGAATGCTGTTTAATACCTACGGGGGTTGAATGGTCTGCTGTTAAAGCAACTGTGGCATCCCCAATCTCACGCAGGATTGGGCCTATAACCTCCACATCTATGCGCTCAATCATCTCCTTTTTTGACTTAAAGTTTCCGTCATGGGATGCCTCATCCGTTCCCTTAAGGTGCAGGAACACGAAATCGTAGACATCAAGTGCCTTGATAGCTGCGGTTGCCTTGGCCCCTATATCAGAGTCCACGTGCCCTGTGGCCCCATCAACCTCGATCAAGTCCATGCCCGCCTCCAGGCAAACCCCCTTAATCAGGGTGGTAGCGGATATGCAGGCTGCACTCAAACCATATTTCTCCATGAAGGAGGGTATATGAGCTTTCATTCCAGCGCCCCTGGCGAGGACAATATTAGCCGGCAACTTATTTTTTTCCTCTCTCATCCGGTTTACCTCATGGCCTGTGAGTTGTTTCACCGCCTTCTCCGTGAATTCGTTCAACAATTCCGCTGTCTTCCTAGCTTCCATGGATTCATCAAGGGGTCTGCTCTTATTGTAGCCTGAATCCTCTTCCTCAGGGTCTGTGTCTGACACGTTAGGAGATAAATCATTACCTCTGAAGACTAGGACAGCCCGGTGGCCTGTGCCTCTCTTGAACAACACCTCAACTCCCTTAATCTTTATTTTTTTTATCTCATCAGCTAGCTCCTCCAGGCCTTCCTCTACTCTGCCGGCTCTCCTGTCTGTTATTTTGCCGTTTTTTATCGAGGCGAAATTGCACCTGAAGGCGACGTCTCCTTCCTCCAGTTTCAGTCCAGCACCCGCTGCCTCGAAGGGCCCTCTGCCAGTGTAATACCTGAAGGGGTTGATGCCGAAAAGTGACATGTGAGCTGTATCGCTTCCAGGCCGGACTCCCATGAGAACAGTGTCCATTAACCCACAGATTCCTTCTTTCGCCATGGAGTCCATGTTGGGTGTGTCAGCCACCTCAAGAGGGGTTACACCATCAACCAGCCGGTCACCTAAACCATCGCAGACTATGAGAAGAGATTTCTTTTCCATGATTAATTAATTAGAAGAAAGCAACTAAAAACAAGCTCAGAAATAAAGAAGAAAAAAGAAAAAAAAGGAAATCAGGGTTTGCTTCCTTAACAGGGACCCCAGATCCTGCCACTTCCAGTGTGACCTAAACCAGTTATGGAATTGGTGTAGGTAACGTTTACGCTAGCATCATAGGTCTCAGCATTAGTTGGACATACTGTTGCTACAGCACCACCAGCAGTGAACTTGTTTCCTGGTGCAACATCAGTCACTGATGGTGTCACACTGATTCCATCTACGCTCACAGCTATATTTGTTATTCTGGCTCCCGCAGCGTTTGTGAAGGAGATGTTTATGTTACCACTGCTTGGACTGGCATGATCCAAAGGTTTCACTGCTCCGAATCCGCTCATTCCACTGCCTCCGGAGCCCATCTTGAATATTCCCATCTGCCAGAGAACCACTCCAACAATCATCACAACCATAATCGCCCATCCATAAGTCATCAAGTACTCCATAGCACCCTGACCCTTACTATCCATTTTTTTCATTTTAGTATATCACCTCATAAGGATATCAAATTGTTTTAATATTCTTTGTTCTTTTTTTATAAATATCTTTCGGTAAAACCGAGGATTAAATTTTTATCCCTGCTGTTATAAATACGTTTCGTTTTTGACAGGGTAACCTGATACCGACAACCAAGTAGTTACTGAACTTTGACGGTATTTATAGTTTATATAGTGCTTTGGCACTATAAATTATCGTGGTTGGCTTCATTGAGGGGGGTGAAATCGATGTT
>NJEG01000049.1 GCA_002254565.1 Candidatus Altarchaeales archaeon ex4484_2
ACCACATCAAGATGACCCCATCCCGTAAGGGAACCGAACTTCTTACAGGTCTCCACGAAACGGTTCTTGGCTTCCACCTCCCCATAGATTTCCTCTACAGCCTCAGCATAACGCCTGCCAGCCGCCTTACCCGCCTCATACATGAATCTCCTGCCAGCCGGCCCTATCCCAATAATCTTCTTCCTGGTGACATTAAGTATCTCAGTCGGGGAAAGGAAAACACGCACTCCACCAACCCTCAGTTCACCCTCCCCGATGCTGTAACCTATCTCCTATCTCCTTAAGAAGCTTTAGTTCATCAATCATAATAAAATATTAATAGAGGATGATATAAAAATCGTGAGGAAATCAAACCCCGCTATCTCTTGAGGAAATAAAGAATCAATCCTACTCCCACCACAAACACACCAAAAGCCAGAACCAACCCCACAAGAGCTAATACCATAATATTCTCGTCAACGGAATCCAAGAAACCACCGCCCCTATCACCATCGGATAAACAATCCCGGGAACATGTCTGCTTCTCGCCCACATCACAGACGCCGTCACCACAATAGAAGACACTCTGCTCCAAGCCACCACCTGAGGGAGAGAATACATGAGTCTCCCCCGGAGCCAGCTCAACAGACTTGTTCACGGAGGGCACACTCCTGTCTTCAACATCATCTGGGGTGGAGGACAACGGATCCTCAAACACTACCGTGGAGTTCACAGGACGTTCACCCGCAAATGAATACACAAGATCAAGACCCTCACCCAACCCCAGAAAAACACTATCACCCGATGAAATAAACAAGTCAACAAGATAAGACCCCTCCGAATCATTACCTTCAACCCCAGCTACCCCCACATTAAAGAGTTTACCACCTGAAGAGGTTGAGAGAGAGAAAGACCTATCCTGCGGATAAATGTTCACTGAATCCGTTACCCCCCTGGATGCTGCCACACCCTCAAAAACGAAGCCGAAATCACCTCCCAAGAACACCATACTATAGTTCCCGTCCGAGACACCAGACACCTTCACTGTGTAGTTACCTCCTGGAACAGCGAAAAACCTCGGGTTCTCCACAACAGAGTCTCTTTCCCCGTAGACGGGTAAAAGATACGCACCAGGTATCTCATTCAGGTAGACACCCTCACCGCCGTAACCCAGGACCCTGCTCTCATCGTCCACAACAGCCGCGTCAGCGGAACCGAAGGCGGCCATAACCCCAATAATGAGTATATCCCAGCTGTGGGGCACATCCACATCACCGCCTAATTTATTGTAGGGTATGTATCCTATCCGGTCGAATACCTCATCATCCCGGTTGCTCCATATAGCGGTGCTGGAGACAGGAAAATCATACTTGTCGGAGTTCTTGTCTATGTCAATATAGCGCAGGATATTCTTGCTGAAGCCCTGCACCCCCCCAGTATCGTTTACGTAAAAGTCGCTGTGATTGATCGGGAAATTAGAGTCATACAGGTATATCCTTGCAGTATCCCCGAAATCCTCCACGCTATCAGCTACCACCGTGTGAGCGGACGGGGTTTGCCTGAGAGTATTCCTCCAGCCGCCCCAACCCTCATCCTCGATTACGAAGATCATGCCATACCTGGGCGGGTTCTGACCCAGCTCCGACTCCACCTTATCCAGGACATCATTAGCACCCCAGTAGTTGTCTCTGACACAATAGTGGTATATGTTCTCCTTCGAAACCGCCTTACCCTGCATCGCGCTAATGTGGTCCTTAAGGGTTCCGGTACAGGATAAATCATTCAGCTCCTGAACCTGCTGGTAGTCTGAGACGCTCCTGTCGCCGTAATACATCTCCAGGCTCGACAAACTCATGCCCGTGCACTGACCGGCTGAGGCGCCATTAGACCAGTAGATAATCCCATAGTAAATCCCTGGAACAACATGCCAGCCCCCGCAGAATCCACTATCCCCAACCCAGTCATTGCAGATGCATACCTCGCAGTTCCCGAAGGTCTCCTTATAGTGACCGTATCCGGTGCTGCACCTGTCGCTACCGCTCCAGCAGTCACCGTAGCTGAGTTTCCTGCCCGCAGGATTCGAAAAAGAGAACCCGTAATTCCAGACATACCATCCCGGACCGTACATGCAAGGCAGGCAAGGTCCCCCGCAGTCCACGTTCTCCTCCCCATTATTCATTAAACCATCGCTGCAGGTCCCGTGACACGCACCGTCCTCGCAGTAACCCGGGCAGGTATAATCCACCTGCTTGATAAGGCACCTGTTCCCGTCTATCTCCGTGTAAGACTCCCTGAGCAATGAATCATTGATGCAGTAGTCCAGTGTCCCACCCACCATGGAGGATCGGTTAACGACATAACCCTGCTCGAAGTAATTGAGTTTGCCGTCCGTATCCCTGCATACGCAGCGGCCGTTCTCGCACCCAAGAGGGCACATGTATGTGTAATTAACAATCCTCCTGCCGTTAGAGCACCAGTGGGTTACAATCTCCCCATCCGTTCCAGTACAGTAGTCGAATACGGGGTCTGCTATCTGGACCTCCACAACCACGCCCTCACCAAGGTACTGGGTTCCTGCTGCAAGAGACCCCCCCTCATAGTTGCATTCAGTCAGATAGGCGCTGCTGGATGAATCATAAACCTGTGGCATATCAGTTCCTTCACAGGATTGGTTAACACATTCTCCATACTCCGGCTTCTCAGGGCAGTAGGGGCAGGGGTTGAAACTTGATGGATTAAGCATCTGAGGCAGATCATCCAACGCTGACTCAACAGTGTCATGAACGCTTTCCATAACAGCCCCCCCACCATCTAATGCCTCAGCTGAGACATCAAGGTCATGCGCTCCCATGAACGTGCAATAAACGCCCTCGCACTCCTTTATTTTCCTGCCTGAGACCCTGAAGACAAGCCCTGAAACGCCAGAGTCCTCGTCAGCGGATGCAGCATATATCGTTGCACCAAGAGAGGAAACAGGTGAAGCATACAATACCAGACCCGCTTCTTTATCCTTTTTGGGTTCATCCTCTGCAGGGGGTTCATCCTCTGCAGGTTCAGGGGGCTCAAAGCAATACATTAAGGTCCAGGCATCGTCCGCGTCGCAGACCACCGGCTCCCCCTCACAATAGGGGAGACTCTCTTTTTTACCCTCCGCCTTAGTCAGGCACAAGCAATCCCCCAAGCATTCCTCGAAAGACACCTCCTCCCGGAAACAATACTTCGGTATCTGGGTTTTAGCAGCAAAACCACCTCCCATTTCGTAACCGCACACCACATCCAGACACTTCACGGGGTTATCGAACTCTAAATCAGCAGCTGACTCGGTCAGACAGGAGCAGCCCTCAGGGCATGAGACCTGAGCAACAACAGAGGAAGCAAGCAAAAAAACAGCTGAAACCAACGCAAACCTGTGAAACATTTTATTTATTTGGGAGAGATTGTTTATTAGCAGATTTTGGAACAGATTAACTCTTACATTCCATCGCAAATTTTTTTATTTTATCGGTCATGCCACCAGGATCCGTTAAAACAATGGATTCACCGGAACCAGAGCAGATAAACTGCGGGACATAGATGTCCCTCAAATCCATGTAGCACTCAAGCAGCCGCCTGTCGTCTGTACTACCCCCACCCTCTCAGAGACTACGGGAACACAACACTCCTGGGAGTAGACATAAATCACGGTATCAGGAGATACATCATAGTCTAAGGCACAGTGGGAATAAGCAGGAGATAATGTGGTTGAGGTTAAGGAGGTTGTGGTTAATGTTGAGGTAGAGGTTGAGCTTGTGGTTGTTGACGAAGTTGAGGTGGATGAGGTTGATGTCGTGGTTGATGAGGTTGATGTCGTGGTTGATGAGAGGGTAGATGATGGAACCCAGAGGGTGGTTGAGGTCGTGATCGAAGTCTGGGAGCTGCTGTAATACCAGAAGCCGGCTATGCCTAAAGCAGCCAATAAAACAAAGAAACCAAACAAAACCAACAAAACACCACCAGCCAGCAGCCACTTTCTGTCCATACAAAAGATATATAAGCAAGCCACTATATAAATCAAAAAATAAGTGTCGAAAGTTCAGGTCCCAATCCACCGCCAGCTCCAGTAATTGCTTCTAGAGGGCCGGAGAGTATCATCTCCGCTGGAAAGGAAACCGTGAAGGATTCTGCTCCTGGAAGGAAGAAACAAGACACTCACAACCCCCATAAACAGATAAATACAGTAAGCCCCGAATCCGTCAACAAACAAAAAATTAAACCTCACGAAGCCGTAGATAAACAACAAATCGATAGATAACACTACATAGGCTGCTAAAATAAACCCGATTAAACGCTTTGAATTCATTCTCTAATGAACTATTATATCTTTGGGGTTAAAAAAACACCTCCTTTTTACATGACAGCTTAATAAATCCATAATCGAAAATAAAAAACATGAGACAACAACAGGTATTCAGGATCCTCCAACTTTTAATGACCTCAACGGTCCTGTTGTCTTATCTCGTATACAACAGCATTCTGGATCTAAGGACATGGGCTACTCTACTGCTCACATCACTGCTGCTACCCCACATTCTAAGGCAGGCCTGCACTGGATTAAAACATGAACCCTGGGAGCGATACCATCTATCCGGGCCGGAGAAAACAACCAGGAGAAAATACGGGAAAGCCTTAATGTATCTAGTATTAAGTTCTGTATTAATCATGTACACCTCATTTGTTTTAGTATACCACCTGAATCCAGATTATCCAAAGGAATTAGCGCCCTGTAGCAGTATAATGGATGAGGGGGAAAGAAATAAATGCTTGATGGATGCCATATTGGATATAGAAGACCCGCTGCTCTGTGAGCACATGGGAGAAGACAGAAACCTCTGCTATAAGGGGGTTGCAGTGGACAGCATAAATCTTGGGACATGTAACCTGATTACGGACCCTGCTGAGAGAGATAAATGCAAAAAGAGCGTGGCTTCGAGAACCGGAGGGTGAATGATTCACTCGAAGACCAGGAAAAACTGTTGAGAGAGGATAGGGTGTTCCTCAATCAGTCGATAATCAGCTTCCTGCATTTCATCAACAACAGTCTCCTTACTCGTATAGTGGCCGAATAAACGGTGGAAGCTTAATCTGCTCCCGCGCCCGTCGTAGTCCACCAAGGCAACCCTGCCCTTAGGCTTAAGTAAACGCCTTAGCTTGTGAAAATACTCCGCCCGTTCCGTGAGGTGGTGGTAGGCGTTTCTGGAATAAATCAGGTCAATCTCCCGATCAGATAGGGGAACATCATCTCCTGCGGAGTGTACGACCTCTACATTATCCATGCCCTTCTCCCGGGCACTTTTTTGGATGTGCTCAAGGTTCCCTCTGTCATTGTCTACTGCGTAAACTCTTCCTGATGCTCCGACCAGTTGCGCGAACCGGAGAGTATAGTATCCCCCTCCAGCGCCCAGATCAATAATATTCATACCAGGGCTTAAATCAAGGGCTTTGATGATTTCGTCCGGTCTGGATTCAGGTTCGGATGCTTTTTTGTTGAATCTTTCAGGGTTGCCCATCTAAAACACCTTTTTTATCTTTTCCTCAGCCAGTCTGTTAGAGATATATAATATTTTGTTTCCAGCACATATATTAGAACAAAACCCTTCGGGAAATTATTGAAGGTTAAGGCTGCTTAGATGTAGTTCCAATCGCTTATTTCTTGTTGTTGACGGTGTCCTTAGCCCTCATATAAAACCCCTCTAGATGTTCTTTGAAGAGAGCATCGATAAGCTCTCTATTCCCCGGAGTATCCTCCCTCTTCTTCTTCATGTTTGTAAGCAGCTGATACTGCCAGGACTTCCTCAACATCTTGTAGGGGAAGAAGTTCACATCCACCCCACACCGTTTTTCTTGAATCCTCCCTCAGTGACCAGATAGTGTAGATGCGGGTTGAACTTCATATCCTTACCATACGTGTGTAAGACCGCTATTACTCCGAAGATTGCCTTGTGGTTGAGTTTCCATCCCACCACATCTGCCAAAGTATTGATGGCACAATCCACGAGCACCTTCAGAAGGCTTCGGTCCTCATAAAAGAAGATGCGGAGTTCCTCGGGGATAGTGAGCACCACATGACGGTGTTTCACATTGAATGTTCTTCTCGCAACATTGTTAGCCCACTTATCCGTGAACTTCTTTCCGCAATGAGTGCAGACCCAAGAGTTACAACCGAAAGGTATCACCTTCACCTCCGAGCAGTTAGGGCAGACGTATATGCAACATCCTCTTTCCTCGCAGGACAGCATCTTCTCCACTTCCCTTATCTCAACCTCCCGGAGCTCCCCTCTATGCCTGTGCTTATAGACCTCCCAGTTATGATTGTGAGAGAAGATGTAGTTTAGGGTAACCTGCTTAGGTTTAGAATTAATAGAGGTTTGACCTAAGATATTACAGAGTGTTTTACTCACATATAACACTCATACAGCAAGAAACAATGAATAAATACACCATCATCCCGTTAACGATACTGCTGTTTCTGGGAGGATGCCTCCATAACGGCCAAGAGGAGACTACCACATCCACCATCAAATTAAATGATGATAAACCATCCATATCCATTAAATCCCAGAAGAGGATAATGGGACAGTTCAAGGTGGATGAGGCGTACCTTCCCAACCCCGGATTTATTGTATTATACGCCCACTACGGGAGAAACAATTCATTGATAATAGGGGTGAGCCCAGTATTTGAGGACAGAGCAAGAGACATAAATATACAGGCCTTAAACTACAGCGGACAATCCCCCCTTCATGCAGTAGCCTACTACGATAACGGAGATGGCTCATTCAATCCCCGATCCGATTCCAGAACAGATTATGCTGAGAAATTTACTGTGACAGATGGCACAACATCAACGACAACCCAAACCACATCCACAACAACCACAACCCACCAGCCGACGCTGGAACATATAGTCATAAAGGACTTCGAATTCAAACCCGATAACATGATAATCCATAAAGGAGACACGGTTAAATGGATTAACCGGGATTCAACAGAACACAGGATTGTAGCATCCAACGTCTTCGACTCAGGCATATTAAAGGAAGACGAGAACTTCGCCCACACATTCAAAATGGGCGGAGTCTACAGCTATACCTGTAGAATCCATCCAGTAATGAAGGGTAGCATAATCGTTGAAGGGTAGGGATTAAGGTGTTTCTCAGCCTTATCCAGCAGGTTCCTTGCGTTCCCGTAGGTGAGCTTCTCCCTTGCTTCAATGTAGGGGAGCCACTTAAAGCTTATGTGTTCGTTTGATAAAACAACATTTTCTTCCCCGGACTCCAGGAGATAGAAAACAACCACCTTATCAACTCGATCACCCCTCCTTTGGAAAAAATAGGTTACCACCTCCCGGAAAGAGCCTGTAAAGGAGACCTCCCTTATTCCTGTCTCCTCCTCAAGCTCCCTCAACACAGTATCTTTCTCTGACTCAATCCCTTCAACATGCCCCTTGGGAAAATCCCAGTGTCCCGCAGCATAATTCAACAAGAGATATAGTCTACCCTCCTCTTTCTCTAGATAGATAACAGCACCGCAGGATTTCTCACGAACCATTTCAAACCACTGGTAAAAACATGGAATCAAATGGAAAAAAAGACCAGCAAATTTAGTCTGTTTTTCACCCCCGAATCCTATAATTCTATGAAATGGAAGCTAGGAGCAGCGTTAAGGGCGTTACCACCGAGAGAAAAATAGACTACGACGTCATAGAAGGCATGTTTAAGGACGGCTTCAAGTATGCAGCATTCGGGGAATACTTCAGGCGATCCCATGGATACAAGATGTTCAAGGTCCCGGCGAATGCAGAATTCACCTGCCCCAACTGGGACTCCAGGTTAAGCAGCCAGGGATGCATATACTGCCCCTCCTTCGCCCGGCAGTTCAGCCACGAAAGCATGAGAAGGGTTATGGACAGCGGCCTCAGGAAACAAATGAACGAGCAGATAGAATACCACAAGGGCACTGGAGCGGGAGATAGATTCCTGGTATACCTGGCATTCGGGACAAACACGTACAAGAAAATCGATGAACTGGAA
>NJEG01000050.1 GCA_002254565.1 Candidatus Altarchaeales archaeon ex4484_2
TCAAAGAATCATACTTAGGGAAGCTGCCATCAGAAGGAACCCTCCGGTTCTCCCATGCTGGAAACGAATTCAAGGAAAACTCATCGCTCTGTGAACCGGAAGGACTAAAAGAAAAACCGACAAGGGAAACTGCCCAGATGAAAAAAGAAATCACCATAACCCACCTCCCGCTCTTTTCTCCTCTCTCCCCTGTCATTCCTGTACCTCCAATTTTATTTTTATCCCTCGGCCCATAAATGTCAACTCCTGTGTCCTCAGAGTTACCAGATAATGGAGGGGGAGGCCCACAGGGCTTCCCCCAATTTCATCACCTCAATATCACCAGCTTCCTTACCTTCCTCCTGTCTCCAGCCTCTAACCTCAAAAAGTATACTCCGGATGGCAACAAGTTCCCCCTGACATCTCTTCTGTCCCACTCCAACCTGTGTATTCCCGCCTTCACCCTCCCACTCACCAGATCCTTCACCCTCCTCCCAGCCACATCATACACCCTCAATATAACCTCCCCATCCTCCGGCACCGAATACTCCACCATCACCTTCCCCCTCGCCGGATTGGGTCTCGGCAATCTCAAAACAAACGGATATCTTCTTCCTGTCTCCCTGCCCATAGGTCCTCCCCTTAACCCGGAAAGATTCACCTTGAACGCCCCGTACTTCACCCTGTACGGCCCTTTCCCCTCGGTCCATATTGTTGGCCCTTCGCCCTCGGTCCATACTGCATGCAATATAAAACCCGTATCAGTCTCATCTAAATAACCGCTCGGATATGCCAGTCTCTCCCCACTACTGTACAACGTATCTGGCACACTCCACTGCCCTTCACCCTCATAGTAACTCACTAACAACCTCCTTATTTTCACAGGATTCCCGAGTCCATTGTCATCACGCCCATATTCACTCCATATTATCAAACTCCCATCTATTATCGTTGGATACCCCTTCTCTACATTCACGTCCTCAGGCGACACCACTCTACACACCCACTCATTGTCCGAAACTCCCACCAGCTTCTCCCCATAAATCAATATCGACGTACCCATACCTCTACCCTTCTGATACACCACACACACTGTATCTCCTACCACACAGGACGATATATTCCTGAAAGTATCTCCAGCACTCTCCTGCACCGTATCTATTACCCACCCCAGCGTATCCACAGGACCATAGACGTGACACAGCGCTCCCTCCTTCACGTAAAATATATGCATTCCTCCACTCGAATCCCTGCAAACTGATACATGGGCCATCCCTCCATCCACAACAACCCCTCTATCTATAGGCTCTGAATGCACAGTGTCCTCACCCCCGACAAGCTCACAACTCGAATAATACAACCCCGTATCAACACTTGCCAGAACATATGCAACATGCATGCTGTCGCTCTCAACACAGACATCAAATCCATATCCTGTCCACGAACTATCTGTATTCGCCACCGTGTCAAACCTTACCACTCCACATGTATCCTCCAGTACCCAGCTCAAATATGCTATATCCCTGCCTTTAGGAGTCTGATGTTGATCTCCTTCAGACTGGTTTTCCATATAAACAATGTACCTGCCAGACTGAGACAATCCAATCTCCGGCATCAGAGAAGGGTACTCTAAGCTGTACCCCTCTCCTGCATCACCACTTGAAATGTTCTCCCATTCCTGCCCATTGCCCTGAACCTCCACCATAACGCCTTTCTCATCCAGATATACTACATACAAAGTATCCCCCTCCTTAACGATGTTCCCGGTATTCGGCTCCGTCGCCCCACGATACCCCGATACCATCCACCATACTCCAAAATACCCCCTCGACTCATCCAGCCCCTCTATATCAGCCATGTCAACCGCCACCACCTTCACCCTGCATGAATCCGCCATCTCACTCCCGTACGGCCATACCATCCCATACTCAAGCGTATCATAACCCGTCACATACTGCTCAACCGAATCTATTAGCTCATATGTGTCGCCACCATCCCTCGATAAATATATGTAATAATCCCTCACTGGCGCCACACTCGCCCTCACCGTCCACCTCACCTCTATCGTATCCCACGGCTCATAATAATCCCCATCAACAGGCGATATCACATACACCTCTGGCACCGTCCTCAATGTTGAATCCACCTCAACCCTCCCAAGCACTGACCTGCCTGACCACCACTCTGTCCAGACCACGTAAAAAGTAGAATCCCCTGCTACTCCCTGCGGATACTTAGAATTGCTGTGCGTGTTCACCAATCTCCTCGTCTGCCACGGAGCCCCGCTCTTCAAGTTTCTCACCGATACATATATGTTGCTTATCGTATCTATAAACGGATTCTCAAAATCAATCTCCCTCCTCGACCAGAAAACATATACCACACCCCCTATGTGTGTCGGATATGGATTAAAGGGCCATCCATAATCCGTAGCCCTGTAAACATACTCGGGGAAATAAATTTTTTTACCATCAGTCCTCTCAAATAATATATTCCCACCCTCCTCCCACACCACATTAACCCATCCGCTCTCATCAACATCTATCACCACATTCTCAAGAGTCGAACTCCCATTATATAACCTCAACGGCTCCTTCCACCCATTTAACTTCCTCGCCAGATAAATACTCCCATTGTTATACCAGGATAACCATACCTCCACCGGATATGGAGCTTTTATGTCTCTCGTGCCTATAGATGGCCTGCACAAAGGATAAGCCTGCTGCCCTGTTGTATCCAGACTATCCAGCGTGTCCACCTCAACAACATGCATCCCCTCTATCTTCTCATATATAACATAACTCAATGTCGGACTCATTAACTTCTTCGCTGCCAACCCCACATGCACCTGTCCGAGACCATCTACCGCCAACGCCGGCTCTGACACCCTCGCACTGTTCGTAAATATCTCTATAGGATCACTCCAGCTGCCATCCACGCGCTTCATCAGCAACAGCAACCTGTTATAATCTTCCCTGAAAACCACCCATTCCTCTCCATTATTACGCAGAACAAGCGCCGGCGCATCACAATAATGTCCATTATCCTGATAAATTGTATCACACTCAATACCTCCTGTACCCATACTCACAAAAACTATCACACCATTTGCCTGATAAACCATGTCGATAGCATTCCCCCTATGTACCACTTTATTACCGTTAGAATTAGACATAGCCATCGTGTCTCTTGCCCACAAATAAGGCTCGCTCGTCGCTTTTATAAAATCCTTGAATACATAATAAGCTGGCTTGGGAACAGGATTATACTTATAGTAGTCATAGGTTGAGGTATCTCCCTGAAATATCAGACCATAGTAATCGTAGCCTTTCTTCCACCTGCAGGGACAATCTGACCATCTGTAATTCTGAATGAGTTTTATATTCAAACTGTCCTTATACTCATAGAAAATATCCATAAAATCGGCATAAAAGATAGCCTGACTGTCATAAGTCGAATCTTCAGCCGCAATAAAAGGGTCAGGATAGGGATTTGTGGAAAATCCAAATTCAGTGATGTAAACAGGAAGCTCTGTATCCAGGAGAGTATCGAGCGTATCTGTCAACGAGTCAAGCACACCTGGCAAATACTCCCGGGGCGTGACAAGATGGGAAATAGTATCAGTTGTATCTCTGTTAGGACCATAAAAATGGAAGCTCAGAGCGTCTGTGTAGTGATCTCCATTTGCCGTATCTCCCAAAAAGCCAGCAACCCATTCTATAAGTGTTGATGCCCAACGCACATCCCAATGGAAATATGGGAGGTGTATCCAACCACTGTCTGGAGGTACAGTAAATTTTACAAACCTTGCATACATGGGTGCGGCAGCTATGACCTGCACAATATTGTTAACCGCAGAATAGGCTGGTGCTAAAAACCTGTTTACATAAAACTGCGGAGTCCAGGCTTCGTATTTAACAAAATTAAGCGTCGTCATATCCACATGTAGATGAATTCTATTTATTGTATCGGACTCATCCCGCAATAGATCTCTCAAAATTGCTACTATTTCCGTGGATAATGAGTCCGCCTCTGGCAACTTCCAGAGTTCTAACCTCAACGTATCGTTCACTGTCGTTGAATCTATTAGGCCTCCTCCAGAATCCACAAACATATAGTAAAAAGCCTTCACAAACCCGACTCTCGCACCATCAGGCTCGTTACAAACAATGATGGAAAGACGTGAAGCATCGCCCATAGTATTGATAAGTTCTCCTACAAGTGTATCCAAAAAGGTAGTCCAGTAGCTGGTGGACTCAGGAGGCCAGTCAAAATAATGCAGCCTGTTTGCTATCATCTCGTAAGCTAAACTGTCCCATATATCCCATGTAACCCAATATGTAGAATCAATATCAGCACTGTCAACTGGAACTGTCGAAGCCCAAAGAGGAACTCCCCCAACACACACTCCAGCTCTGTACCCAGCATCCCTTATCCATCGAATCTGTCTGGCCCAGTTCACAGAAGTGCTTGCCATGTCAAGTCCTACCGAATCTGCTAAATTTCTACAGGATGATCTACAATCTGATGACCAGAAATCTGCCCCAAATTGAACATCCCCAGCCGACAATAGTGGAAAACAGAAGGCCAATATTACTACACTTTTTACCACTAACCTTTTCATCATAACCTTCCTTGTTAAAAGGAATAAAGCTTTTTATGATCCATCACAAACAACAAATAAACCAGCCATACTTTAAACTCATAGTTTCCCCATAGAATTTCCGTGAAATACAAACTCTGATTGGATTGTGGGAAACTTTAATGCCCAAAATACATCTCGAGAGAGAGAGAGAGAGAGGAAACACCTGAAGGAATCAGGACAAGTATTTCATTCCCCAAATTACCTCTCATCCCTTGATACATGTGGTTTCCTTCTTTTACAGTACAAACTGTAAATCTATTCTGAGTAAATGTCAAGCGGTCAAATTGTAATAGTAAAAAATACAGCATAATTTCGATAAACCTTGCAAGTACACTTATTGCAATTATTTCAGCCCTCATAGTTTCTTTTCTTGAGATGAAAAGCACAATAAGAGGAGCCATATAAAGGTAAATTCATTGCCTATAATTGAGGACCTCATAGCGGCCGGCATGTGACAGAGACAGGCGCGATGAAGCGGGATAAACGACTCTTCTCTGAGTTATTTTATATATTAAATCAGCCCAATAGACTATCAATTGTGAAACTAAAGGAGGATAATTTGAGGAGTTCTGGAAAAGGGAGCGAAGGGAGGGATGCATTGACGGGTTGGTAAGAGTCTGAAGCGACAGGGTCTTTATCCGATATACCCTGCTGGAAAAGAGCCATAGGCGATCGGCTGGGATGTAAGTG
>NJEG01000034.1 GCA_002254565.1 Candidatus Altarchaeales archaeon ex4484_2
TACTATACTCCCTCTCGTGTGTACCTATATGATCCCCATGGCAACAAGATGTGGGAGAAGCTCATCCCCAGGGGTGTGGCAACCATCGAGTTAGCTGACATAGACGGTGACGGGAAGATGGAGGTTCTGGTCGGTTCCCTGCATTATTTCAAGGTCATAGACCATCAAGGAAACAGTCTAATGGATTTCGAGACAAGGGGCTATATCAATGATATCCTTGTTGAGGACATAGACGGGGATGGAAAAAAAGAAATCCTTTTGGGTTCCAATGATTTATATGTGCTTGACTCCGAAGGCAATGTTAAATGGGAGAAAGGCCCGGAACTACTACTCTGAGGCAAGGAACTATTATTCATCCGGGAGGCTGGAGGAGGCGATGGATGCCATATTGAAGTCAAAGGATTACTACCAGCAGCTGGGTGATGGGGGGGGCGTATCTGATGCAGATAAATTTATATCTCTCATTAATTCCGCATCCGGCAAGAAAATAGAGGAGAGAGAGCTGGCGCACACCTACTATAACAACTCCATGGATTCGTATCTCCGAGAGGATTACGTGAATGCGACCTACTGGGCAAGGAAGGCCCGATACAAATTTGATCTACTCAACAATGACTCCATGGTAGCTAAGTCGGAGGAGATAGTAAACAAATCCCTCCGGTTTATGGAACGTGAGGCTGATGAATTATTCAATAAGGCCTTATCCTACCGTAACAGCTCCAACCACAGCCTTGTCTTGTCCAACGCTGAAGAGGCTGTTGGGAGATACATCCAGCTTGGTTACGTGAATGAAACCACGGTTGTTTTGGAGCTGGCTGCCGGAACATACACCTGCATGGCAAAAGAACAGAGGTCTTGCGGCGATTTCCAGAGTGCTTCCATATCAGCACAGAAGGCGTTGTATATCTACAAGTGCATTGATAGCTCAGTTGTGGGCTACCCCCCCGAGTGTTTACCAGGAGACCTTAAGATACGAGATGTATCAGTCCTCGCAGAGGAAATCAGGAACCTGACATATGAGGGCAGCGCATACACCAACGAGTCTCTTCAATTGAAGTCTATTATACTGGCCGCATCACAAAACGATACCGGAATCTATAGCTTCTCCCTGGATTTCATAACCCGGCCTGTTGCGGGTTCACTGGATTATGCTGTGAATTTTATTTCATGGAATACCAGCATCATAACGGTGTTAGTCACCCTCCTTATTGTCTCCTTGATGCTTGCCGTACTGTATTCCCTGCTCAGCAGGCAGGGTATGGTGCCCGAGATTAAATACGTGAGTGATTTCTCACTCAAAATCCCTAGGCGCAAGATCAAATCATCTCACATTACTGATGAAAGCACAGAATTCAGGGGTTTCGACTCGGTTGATGAGATTGAGGGGGAGTGGAGGGAAGTGGACAAGATTAAAAAAGACAGCAGGAAGGGCAGGGGAGTGAACCTGAACTCTTTGCAGAATCTGGGTGAGGTGTAAGTAAATGAAGAAGATTACGGTTATACCCGGGGATGGAATAGGTCCTGAGGTTGTTGATTCAGCGTTGAAGGTTGTTGAGGCATCCGGGGCTGATATAGATTATGAGTTTGTTTACGCGGGCCAGGCAATAATGGCTGAGGGGGGCAATCCATTACCCGATTCCGTGATTGAGGCGGTGAAGAGAAACAAGACAGCATTGAAGGGTCCTATAACAACACCTGTGGGTTCCGGTTTCAGGAGCGTTAATGTTGCATTGAGGAAAAAGCTGGGCCTTTATGCCAACCTGAGGCCTGCCAGATCCTTCAGGGGCGTTCCCTCAAGGTACGAGGACATAGATCTTGTGATGGTGAGGGAGAATCTGGAGGGTCTTTATATAGGTAAGGAGAGATACCTCAACGAGGAGCACACGAAGGCTGAGGCTATCAGGTTGATAACCCGGGAGGGCTCGGAGCGTATTTTCAGGTTCGCTTTCGAGTACGCCAGAAAAGAGAACAGAAAGAAGGTTACTGCAGTGCATAAGGCGAACATCCTGAAGTATACTGACGGCATATTCCTTGATACGGGAAGAGAGATAGCGAAGGAATATTCTGACATAGGGTTTGAGGACCGGATCGTGGATAACATGTGCATGCAGCTGGTGAAGAAGCCGGAGCTCTATGACGTGCTGGTAGCCACCAACCTCTTCGGGGATATTGTCTCTGACCTGTGCGCTGGTCTCGTAGGCGGGTTGGGGGTCGCTCCCGGAGCCAACATTGGAGCAGAGTATGCTGTATTCGAGCCCGTCCACGGTTCTGCTCCAAAGTATGCCGGCATGGATAAGGTGAATCCCACAGCCACCATACTATCAGGGGTTCTAATGCTCAAACACCTGGGGATGGAAAATGAGGCTGATGCTATAACCTCTGCTGTAAAGAAAGCCCTTGAGGAAGGGAAAAAACTCACCTATGACCTGGGTGGCAGCTCAAAGACATCGGAGTACACCGAGTATGTGATATCCAAAATAAGGTGAAAAATCAGTGTACTATATAACGCATGTATCCCCGTACATGGGCTATTTATTTCCCTCATTTCAGGCTTCTGGGAGTTGTCACATCCCTCAGGGAGATAGAGGATGTGTTTAAGTCATGCACCAACCTGCAGGTTCCCTATTTTTACATGCAATACATATAACTAATTACATTTTTTTATGTAATCTCTTTTACAAAATGGAAGACAAAAAAGATATTGGTGTGGGATCATCTGGTGAGGAAATAGTTAACGAGGAAGCCCTTGGAGAAGAAGCCCTTGGAGAAGAAGAGGATAAAAGATTTGCGTTCGCGATGGCTCCAATAGTCAGACTCATGAGGGCTGAACTAGACAGCGACAAAATGATCAGGAGCCGGGTTAAGGTGGAGATGAACCTGTGGCTTGAGAAGATTTGCAGGAAGATAGCGGCCAAGATAAATGAATCCGACTACACTATGGTGGGGCTGGATGACTTCAAGACCGCCATCGAACCCTATGAGATGGTGGATGATGTGGAGCAGGAAAGACACAGGATTGTAGCAAGCATGGAGAAAATCAAGCAGGACTGTGATTCCCTGATAAGAGACGTTAACCGGAAATTCGTTTCATTCGACGGTCCTGTGGTCAGGTACGGGGAGGAGACGTTAGATGACTCAGAAGCAGATGAGGCAGATGAAGTAGATGAAACAGACGAGGATGTGGTAGAAAATTCATAGAATGGAATACAAGTATGAGGAGCTCCTGGACCGGGTGTGGACCAACCTACCTGATGAATTAAAGAGTACATCCAGGTTCGAGATGCCTGAAATCAAGACAAACATCCAGGGCAAGCAGACGTACATAATGAACTTCAATGAGATAGCTGATGCCTTCCAGAGAGAACCCCAGCATGTGCTTCTTTATATCATTAAGGAGCTGGCGGCTCCAGCAACCTACGACGGGAAGAAGGCTATTATACAAAGACGCCTTAGACAGTCTATGCTACAGGAGAAAATAAAAAAATATGCTGAGGAATACGTCTTCTGCCATGAATGCCACCGGCCAGATACCAAGGTGGCAGAGCTTAAAGGGGAAAAGATCATAAAGTGTACCGCCTGCGGTGGCTGGTGGCCTCTGAAGAAGATAAAATAAAATGTACGTTAAGGTCTATGATCATGGGAGTGAGGTTCTTGTTGCAGTATGTGACGAGGAGTTGCTGGGTAAAACCCTTAGGGAGGGTGACCTGGTTATGGAGATCAGGGAGGCATTCTATAAGGGTGACCTGATGAACCATGATTCCCTGGAAGGTCTTTTCGGTGAGGCCTCCATATTAAACCTTGTCGGCAACGATGTTGTAGATAAGGCTGTAAGCGGGGGTTTCGTGGATGCTGATAGTGTGTTGGAGATTGCCGGGGTAAAGCACGCCCAAGTGGTTGAGATTTAATACTTGGATACCTGTTTATATCACATGAGTTAAAATGGCTGACGTGAAGGATGTGATGGTGGAGGATGTTATCACTGTTGATTCAAAGGATACTGTTTTGAAGGCAGCTGAGTTGATGTCTGACTATGATGTGGGTTGTCTGGTGGTTGAGGATGGTGATGAGGCTGCCGGAGTAATCACTGAATCTGATGTTATCTCCAAGGTGGTGGTCAGGAGGAAGGACCCGCGGATTACGAAGGTGAAGGAAGTGATGAGCTCTCCTCTGGTAACCATACACCCGCTTACCTCCCTGGAGGGGGCGGTGGAGGTTTTCAACGAAACAGGCTATAAGAGATTAGCTGTTTCCTCAGGTGAGTCCCTGGAGGGTATACTCTCTATAGAGGATTTAATCACAGAGGAGACAAGGTTTATCCAGGTCCTTGAGAGATATATTGAGATACTGAAGTCAAAAAATTACTGATTTATTTCAGGTTCGATAGCTGGAAGGGAGAATGTTAACCTTGTTTCTATTTTTTTTAGATGATTCTGGTGTTTACATAACCTACACCCGCTCTAACAGGTGGATGGAATAACAAGAACCTGATACAGATTCCCCCCCGATGTCTCATCACAGAGGGAATGGATTTAACCCAGAAGAAGCTGTTGTCTCCTTTCATGTAACCTGATTTAACTCTCTTCAAGGCGTATTGCGTGGAAAACCAGGTTTCCGAGTTCGGAAGAATAAGAAACACTAAATAGACTACTTGCTCTTCCTCTTCAGCTTCTCTCTACGCTTTTTTGTTTTATGCTTTCTCATCTGAGCTTTTTTTCTTTTTCTCCCGCAAGGCATGGTAATACTTTAAGATTAAGTATATAAAATCCCTTATATCTGAAGGGTATCTCATAAACGAAAACTATTTATATCGCAACTTCCAAGAATCTATTATTGGAATATTAAACATAGATTCCACGAGTTTATAGAGGGTGGTTGGCTACCGAAAAGGATTATTTTTCCTTAACCCTCCTTTGGAATCAGAGGTGAAAGAATGGAAGATAAACCAGAGAGTGCTAAAGAGGTATGTAGAGCTTGTGGCAGTGAGGGCAGGATTGTTGACTACCGCAGGGGCGAGATACTGTGTAAGGACTGTGGGTTGATACTGGACGACACACTGTTTGATTTCGGACCTGAGTGGAGGGCCTTCGACGAGGAGCAGATGAACAAGAGGGCTAGGGCTGGAGGGCCTTTGAAACATGCTAAACAAAACATGGGTTTAACTACTGAAATAGACCGTTATGACCGGGATATCAAGGGTAGTGCTATCCCATCTGAGAGGAAGGCCCAGCTTTACAGGCTGAGGAAGTGGCAGAGGCGTAGCCGGATGGGCACTTCCGTGGACAGGAATCTCTCTATCGCTTTACCTGAGCTGGATCGGATGTCAGCTCACCTTAATGTTTCCCTGAATATAAAGGAGGAGTGTGCTCGCCTATACCGGAAGTGTGTGAACCAGGGTATTGTCAGGGGAAGATCTATTGAGAGCGTTATTGCGGCTATAATCTATCTGGTCTCGAGAAAGCATCATCTCCCGAAGACTCTTAAAGAACTGGAGAAGGTCTCATCTGTCGACAAGAAAGACATAGGGAGGAGTTATCGGACCATCTGCAGGCGTTTGGAGATGAAGATGCCCGTGGTTACTGCAGCAGATTACGTGCCCCGGTTGGCTAGCGAACTCAGGGTCAGCGGGAAAACAGAGGCGAAGGCCATCCAGCTATTGAAGGATGCTAGAACAGCTGGCATAACCTCTGGGAAGGTTCCCATGAGCATGGCTGCTGCTGCGATATTCGTGTCAGGTAGGATCATAGGTGACAAGAAGACGCAGAAGATCATTTCCGTCTCCAATATTTCAGAGACTTCCATAAGGAACAGATACAATGAGATGGTGAAAAAGATGGAGAAGAATGATTTGATAAGTAAATATCCTATACCATCAACCTCCTAGTTTTTTTTAATCTTTTCCCCTCAGTATTGTTACAACATCATTTGAGACCTCTGTTTTTGTCATGACTGTGAGGAGGTCGTTCTTTTTAAGTATCTCGTTGGGTTTCGCTATTATGATCTCACCATTCCGGCTGATGGACCCTATTATGGAACCGGATGGCAGGTCGATGTCTTTAATCCTTCGCCCGTCAAGGTTCTCGTTTCTGAATTCTAGTTCGATTATCTCAGCCTGGCCTTTGCCTATGGAGAACATGCTCCTGCTGCTCCCATGCATTATGGCGTTCTTGAAGTAGCTTACTACAGCGGAGATTGGGCTGATCGCTGCCGTGATTTCCAGGCCTATGTAAAGGTCTTTCTTTGCTGGATCGTTTACTCTGGCCACTATCCTCCTGACATCGAATTTTTTTATCATCTGACATATGGTCAGGTTTGTGTTATCCTCCCTTGTTAATATGATCACAGCATCAGCGTGCTCTATTCCAGCATCCTTGAGTATCTGGCTGTCGCTTCCGTCTCCGTGGATTACGAGAGCATCCATGCTTTCAGCGAGTTCCTTAGCTCTTTCTCCGTTGTTTTCTACGATAACTATCTCGTTGTTTTCGCTTTCAAGAACCTTAGCTAAAGCGGTTCCAGTGCCTCCCCCGCCGATGATTATAATGTACATTTTTGATTCACTTTTTTCTTGATTCTTTACTATTGATTATCAAGTATAAGATATTCGAGTATAAATATCTAGCAATCAGGAGATAAATAAGATGAAGGAAAACACCCTGCACTTATCTGATGTTTTGATGAAGGCCCTCAGATATATACAGGGTTTCCGGGGGGAGTGTTTTGTGATAAAACTGGGTGGGGAGGTTATGCTGAACGAGGATGTAATGGACTCCCTTGCAGAGGATCTTGTTTTGATGAATTCCATGGACATCAAACCTGTTGTGGTACACGGTGGAGGGCATGATATCTCGGTTGCCATGAAACGCTTCGGGAAGGTGCCAGAGTTCGTGGAGGGTTTGAGGGTTACTGATGCGGAGACCATGGATATCGTGAAGATGGTGTTGATTGGTAAGGTGAACACGGGCATAGTGGCTAAGATAAACAAGCAGGGAGGTAATGCTGTAGGCCTCTCCGGTAAGTCCGGGAAGCTGTTTCTGGCTGAGAAGAGGAAGCAGAAGGTGGACCTTGGCTTCGTGGGAGACATCTCTGAAGTGAACACCGAGTTGGTGACTGTTTTACTGGATAAGTGTTATATCCCTGTGATTTCGCCTGTGGGCTTTGACAGCGATGGTAACTCGTTGAACATTAACGCGGACACAGCTGCTTCGAAGCTGGCTGTCTCTCTTGGAGCGAGCAAGCTTATCCTGATGACATCAGTTGATGGTGTGCTGGATAAAAACAAAAAGCTTATATCCAAGCTGTCACTGGATGAGGCGAGAAGGCTTATAGAAGACGGTACAGCCAGCGAGGGGATGATTCCCAAGCTGAGAGCCTGCATTGATTCAGTTGAGCAGGGTGTGGAACGCTCTCACATCATCAAGTCAAGAGAGCATGCCCTGCTGGAGGAAATATTCACCGCTGAGGGAGCAGGTACTATGGTGTATACAAAATGATTGAGGAGACTGAGGTTTCAAGGGCTATTGTAGAGAACGCTGTAAAGGATTTTCTGGACTGTCTGGAGGTTGATGTGGCTATCGCCGGAGGGGGTCCTTCCGGTCTTGTTGCCGCCCGATATCTGGCTGAATCAGGCGCCAAGGTTGCCCTCTTCGAGAGGAAGCTTTCCTTGGGGGGTGGAATGTGGGGTGGTGGTATGATGTACCCCAAGATTGTTGTGCAGAAGGAGGCCAGATGCATACTTGATGATTTCGGAATCAACTACCAGAAAGAGGGGGAGCAGTATATTGCCAGCTCGATTGAGTCAGTGGCTAAGCTGGTATCCAATGCTGTTGATTCAGGTGCCAGATTGTTTAACTGCATCTCTGTAGAGGATGTTTTGATTAGGGAGGAGGTGGTTAACGGTTTTGTTTTGAACTGGAGCACGGTGGATGTCGCAGGATTACATGTTGACCCGCTGGCTATTAAGGCCAGGTATTGTGTTGACGCGACCGGCCATCCCCTGGAGGTTTGCTCTATTGTCTGCAGGAAGGTGGGAAAGCTGAACACCCCCTCTGGGGGTATTATGGGGGAACGCTCCATGTGGGCTGATGTATCCGAGAGGCTGGTGGTGGAGAATACGGGGGAGGTTTATCCAGGGCTTTATGTGTCCGGGATGGCGGCTAACGCAGTCTATGGCTCTCCCAGGATGGGTCCCATATTCGGCGGGATGCTGTTGTCTGGCAAAAAAGCCGCTGAGTTGATCACAAAACGCTTATGATGGATATTAAGGCCTGCACCAGGTGTGGTTCTGGGAACCTAAGGATGCCCTCCGAGCTTGAGTTCGAGATCAGGTTAACATTAGCTGGCCAGTATAAGTGCGGTGGATGTAATTTTATCGGTTTCCCCATCGTCTTTGACTTGGAGGGGAATTATCTGAGGTATAAGAGTTTGAAACAGAATGTTTGAGGTTAAGATGATTGGTGAAGCAACAGGCTTCAGGATTGGTTTAGAGCATGCTGGTCTCTTTTTGATTAAGGCAGATAAGGGTCTTATAGCCTGCAGTTATCTCTCTATTGAGACGGCTGAGAGGTTGGGTGACGCTCTATGCCTGGTCTCCGGTGTATCCTCCTTCGAGGAGGTTCTGGAGGTTGAAATACGGGAGGTTTCATCTAAGGCAAGAAAATACGGTGTGCGGGAGGGCATGTTGGGCCGGGAAGCCCTGAAACTGCTTTCATAGTGTTTCTCTCACCCCCAGTTTCCTGTCTTCCAGCACAGGGAAATCTCTTCTTATTCTCTCAACCTCCCCGGGGTCTACTTCCACTTCCAGCGTCTGCTCTTCCTGCCCTGCCTCGGCCAGGACTTCACCCCAGGGATCTATTACCATCGATTTCCCGTTGTATTCATTGATTCCGTCACTTCCCGTCCTATTGCATCCAACCACATAGGCCTGGTTTTCTATGGCTCTAGCCTTAAGCAACGTCCTCCAGTGTTCTATCCTCTTTCTGGGGAAGTTGGCGCATACCATCAATACACCCGCTCCCTCATCTGTTTGCTTGCGGTACAGCTCCGGGAACCGCAGGTCATAGCAAATGGATAACCCCATCCTCCCGTGTTTTGTCTCCACCACCTCCACCATATCTCCTGCAGTGAAGTATTCATTCTCTTTCTGGAAGAGGTGGATTTTCCTATAGAACCCTCTGAGCTGCTTATCCTCCAACAAAACGAGTGTGTTATATATCCTTCCCCTATACTCTTCCATTAAACTGCCCGCGATAATTTTTTTTCTGCTGTGTTCTTTGAGTTTTTTTATTGTCTCCCCGTTAAGGCTTTCAGCATGTTCCTTAACGTGCTCGAGGTCCATGCCTGTGGTGAACACCTCCGGGAAAAGAAAAAGATCAGCCCTGGACTTTTTTATTAATTTTATCGCTTTCCTGAGGTTTACCTTTTTATCTCCCAGATTTATGTCTGATTGCACTACCTTAACCAGCATCTTTTTTTTCCATGTGCTCCCGTACAATGGAGACAAAAATTAGTAACAGAATCAGAAGCCCCAGTATTGTTGCCATGTTGCTGACCGAGAAGGCTACCATCATCCCCACCACACCGGTTTCTCTTTCTGTTGTGGTTGTCGTGTACGATGTGGTTGTTGTAGTCGAGGATGTGGTTGTTTCTACAGTGTTTACCTGGATGTTTTTTTCCATGAATTTTTTTGTTGATACTATGGTTTCAGATGCTTTATTATTGTTGACGTATATTCCAACTTTCTTGTACATGAAATCTTGTGCGTTTTCTATGCTCAACATGTAGGCGCCTTGTTTTGTTGTGGATTCCGCTATTGTTTTATCATCTACTCTGGCCTCTACTTTTATCCCGTCGGGAGCTGGTTTCCCGTTAATTTCAAGCTTTCCTCCCACGGCTGTCTTGTATCCGCTGGCTCCGCCGACCAACAGGATTAATATCAGAATAGTTAACAATCCACGGGTTTTCATGTTATTTAATATATAGTATTCAATGCATAAAATATTTATCCTTAATCTAATAACTGACTAATGGAGACATTATCTAGTGTGGGAAGGAATTCTGTGTTGCAGGATAATGTGGTGCTGGGTTTAGTGTATGGGGAGGGCTGCTCTCCCGCCCGGGTTGGGGATAATGCCGTAATCCGCTCCAACTCCGTAATCTACTGTGATGTTATTATAGGGGATAATCTGCGGACAGGGCATGGTATCCTGATCCGGGAGAAAACCTCCATAGGCGATAATGTTTTGATAGGATCCCATTCCATCATAGACGGACACTCCTCTATCGGCTCGAATGTTAGCATCCAGTCCGCCGTCTACATCCCCCTTAACTCAACCGTCGGGTGTAATGTGTTCATCGGCCCGAGGGCTGTCTTAACCAACGATAAATACCCTGTAAGGGTCAGGGATGACCTCCCCGGCCCTGTTTTGGGGGATAACGTTTCAGTGGGCGCTAACGCTACCCTGCTCCCTGGTGTGAACCTGGGGGAGGGGTGTTTCATCGCTGCCGGCTCGGTTGTTACAAAAGATGTGCCTGAGTGGAGTCTTGCTGTCGGCTCCCCTGCCAGGATAAAAAAGTTACCTGAGAACCTAAGGAGGAGTAACCTGTTATGAAAATTCCAGTAGCCAGGCCTTCACTGGGCCCTGAGGAGAAGAAGGCGATTTCGGAGGTCCTTGACTTGGGGATGATAGCCTCCGGCTCCTATGTCAGGGAGTTCGAGGACTCCTTCGCATCATATTGTGGGGCCATGGAGGGTGTTGCCACCTCCTCCGGAACCAGTGCCTTATGTGTTACCTTAAAGTGCTTGGGTGTCTCCGAGAAGGATAGTGTTCTGACCACACCCTTCAGTTTCATTGCCACAGCAAACTCCATCCTCTACTGCGGCGCTAAACCGGTGTTCGCTGACATAAGAGAGGAATCATTTAACCTGGATCCTGAGAGGGTTGAGGAGAGGCTCGCAGAGGATGATACAATCACCACCCTGCTGCTGGTACACCTCTATGGTCTGCCGTGTGAGATGAAGCCTCTATTAAGGCTTGCCAGGGAGTATCAGTTGCGTGTGGTGGAGGACTGCGCTCAGGCTCATGGCGCAGAATACGATGGCAGGAGGGTGGGCTCATTCGGTAACGCATCCTGTTTCTCATTTTATCCAACAAAGAACATGACCACCGGCGAGGGTGGCATGATCGTCTCCGATGATGAGGAGTTCATAGAGCGCTGCCGTCTATACATCAACCACGGGCAGGGCGTGAGATACCGGCATGATGTGCTGGGTTTCAATTACCGGATGACGAATCTGCAGGCGGCTTTGGGTTTGGAGCAGCTTAAGAAACTGGACTCATTCAATAAGGCAAGAATCAGGAACGCATCATTTCTCTCCAAGAATTTAGCCGGACTTGATTGGCTTATAACACCCACTGTTCCATCCGGGAGAAGGCATGTTTTCCACCAGTATACTGTCAGGGTGGATGAGCGGGATAGCTTCACCTCCTATCTGTCTGATTCCGGCATAGGCTACGGCATACATTATCCCAGCACCATCTGCAGTCAACCGTTTTACCGGGGTATTGGTTTATTTGAGCGTTTCCCGGTGGCTGATTTATTGGCTTTGAGGGTTGTTTCTTTACCGGTTCATCCCTCTCTTTCAGGTGATGATCTGGATTATATCGTGGAGAGGGTGGGGGCTTTTAGGAAATGAGCTTGTATGGTTTATCGAGGGGGGAGGCTGCTGACGCCTTGAGAGATGGTTTACATGTTGGAGTCTATGGTTTGGGCAAGATGGGTCTCCCTCTCGCTGCTGTGTTCGCTGGTGCTGGTGCCAGGGTTTATGGTGCTGACGTAAACACTGAAGTGGTTGATTCCATAAACGGGGGGGTTAGTCATATAATGGGGGAGCCTGGCTTGGATGAGCTTGTTTCTTCTGTTGTTGGCTCAGGCGGACTGACGGCTTCAACTGATTTAGCTGCTGTTGCCTCTGATTCAATGTTGCATGTTATCCTGGTTCCTACGTTGGTCAGGGATGGGGTGGTTGATTTGTCTGTGGTGAAGTCTGTTGCCTCCAAGATAGCCGGGGGTTTGTCTGCTGGTGGTGTTGCCTCCGGGTTCGACTGAGTCATTGATTCCGTTGCTGGAGGATGGTTCCGGTTTAAGGTGTGGGGTTGATTTCGGTCTGGCTCACTGCCCGGAGAGGACTATGACGGGCACGGCTTTACGTGATATCAGGGGGCAGTATCCTAAGGTTGTTGGTTGTGTGGATGATGTCACGGGGGATGCTTTGGTGGGAGTGTATTCTGTTATAAACTCCCAGGGAGTTATCCACGTCTCTGATGTCAGGTCTGCGGAGTGTGTTAAGGTTTTCGAGGGCGTGTACCGGGATGTGAACATTGGCTTAGCTAATGAACTGGCTTTTGTGTGTGAGCGTTTGGGTGTGGATGCTTTAGAGATTTTTGATGCTGCTAATTCTCAGCCTTACTGTCACCTGCACAGGCCGGGTGCTGTTGGCGGTCACTGCATCCCCTTTTATCCCTTTTTTGTGATGGATTCAGAGACTGATTTATTAAGGACGGCTCGTGTCTTGAATGATTCCGTTGCCTTAAAGCTTGTGGATGAGGCAGCTCATCTCTTGGGTGAGCTGGGCTGTTCCCTGGATGGCTCAAATGTTCTGGTCTTGGGTCTGTCTTTCCGGGGGGGTGTTAAGGAAACGATTAAGTCTTTGTCCCTGGATCTATTCCGTCTGTTGGCTGAGAGGGGTGCCCGGGTTTCTTGCATGGACCCCATGTATTCCAGAAGCGAGATAGAATCCTTCAGTGTTTCTTTCGGGGAGGATTTTTTGGGCATAGACTGTGTTATTATTGCAACAGACCATGAGGAATTTTATTCTCTAAATTGGGCGTCTATTAAGGGTGTTTTGTCTCATCCGGTGGTGGTGGATGGCCGGCAGGTGGTTGATCCCTTGGTTTTGAGGGAGCTGGGTTTTCTTGTTTACTCCCTCGGCCACAGGAAGTAGTTTATTTCGTCAACCTAGTATCTGGTGTGGGATTCTTATGGGCATGCATCTAAGGTTTAGGTAGGGTAATCCAGCACGGGCACGGTTATTTTCTTCTTTGCTTTTGATCTGTCCTTAACTAGTTTATCGACTTTGGCGTATACTTCTGCGGAAAGGAATTTTCCCCAGCAGTCTTCACATGTCTTTGCTGGGACATCTTTCAATTCTCTTTTTTTCAATCTTCCCTCCGCAAAATGGGCATCTATCTTCTTTCATTTTTTGTAATTGATCCATCTCTCTTTTTTTTTGGGTTCATAGACTGTTATTATTTTAGGCCTTGGTGAAACAGATATGCTTTAAATCCATGACTATGTTAGGGTATCTCTAGGTATGATATTTTTTCAGGGTTAAATACCTGTTTTCTAAAATAGAATCCTTTGGTCTTGAGTTGGGGGTTGGGTGTGGTTTTATTTTCGGAAGATAAGTTTTTGGCCTGTAGTCTGTTTAATACTAATATCTAAGAAAGAAGTTCCCGCCACCTGTTTTTTTTTGTT
>NJEG01000035.1 GCA_002254565.1 Candidatus Altarchaeales archaeon ex4484_2
TAACGTATTGCCGATAAACGAAGGTTTGTGAAGCAAACTTTGGGTGAAGGGCTTTAGCCCGAAATCGTTTATCGGCTGTTAGTTGCCCTCGTTAGAGGTTCGAGGCGAAGCCGAGAAAGTTGGCGGGCGAGCGTTTTATTCTCCTTTTACCCATTGTTTAGAATTCGTTACTTCATCAATTTTGTTTTCTAGTTCATTAAGTTCTCTTGGTCCTCCTGCACGGTTATAAACACTTTTATATTTTCCATTTATTTTTATAGAGGTGATAGTGTGGGGTATATCTGTAATTGGTCGATCATATTTATCTTTCAATGAAAAGTAGTTTATTCGATAAAATTCATCAACTAGCTCTTTTACTTTGTTTTGAGAAATTTTAGAAGTTCGTTTTCCTGTTACATTTACGGACATCTTTCCTTCATAAATAACTGTCCCATCTCCATAGATTGTTAAAGAATAGGCAGGACAGAATCCGTAGCAAGGACTTCTTTCCATAATAATTACTACATCCATAAAATCTGTTGGTTTGGGGGGCTGGTTTATTTCGGGATAAAGAAATATTACCGCCAAAGCTAATGATGCTAAAACAATTATACCGATAATTAAAATTTTCTGTTTCATAATATTAAGTTAGATAGTTTATTATAAAAACCTTTTGGAAACTTCAATTAGATTAAAGCGAGCCCGCCAATTGCAACTAACTATTGTTCGCATAAAACACTATATTTAGGTTTTATACGAACTTTTGTTAACTTAATTCCATAATAATTCATGGAAGATGACCTTAAAAAACTTAATCTCGAACTGAAGCTGAGAAACTTTTCATTGAAGACTGTTAAAGCATATGAATTTCATGTTAAGAAATTTCTTTCAACAGTTGATAAGCCCGCTCAAGATTTAAGCGAATATGAAATTAAAGAATACATAGCCAAGCTGCTGGACAATGAAAACCCCTCCAGTGTTTCCCAAGCAATCAGCTCCATAAAATTCTACTACCAAACAGTCCGTAGGAGAACGCTGAAAATACCATACCCACGAAAACATAAAAAACTACCAGAGATATTAACACAAGAAGAAGTTAAGAGGCTGCTGGATGCAGTAGAAAACACCAAACACCACCTGCTCTTGGAAATACTATACGGGTGCGGACTCCGAGTATCAGAAGCAGTGAAACTAAAGAAAACACAAATCAACCTTGAAGAGTGCCTGATAACCGTAAGAAAAGGGAAGGGAAGGAAAGACCGCCACATCCCACTACCCAAAACAACCCAAAACCAACTCAAAGCCTACCTGGACGCGAGAGCCGACAACAACCCACACGTATTCAACACACCCAGAGGACACCTCCACGTCAAATCAGCACAAAAAATCGTTGACCACGCAGCCAAAAAAGCAGAAATAAAAAAGAAGGTCACACCCCACACCCTACGGCATAGTTACGCCACCCACCTGCTAGAACAGGGAACAGACCTGAGAATCATACAAAAATTACTCGGCCACACAAACATAAAAACAACCCAAAAATACACGCAAATTTCAACCCAAACAATCAAAAAAATAAAAAGCCCACTAGATAATCTATAAAAAACAGGACCAGATGACACCGGACTCCTAAAAGAAGATTGTACAGCCCATCAACTAAACCCACACACACCCCTCAAGGGACATTCACCACACAGGGGATTGCTTCTCCTGCAGTAATTCTTGCCTAATTCAACAATCAATGCATGATACTCGCTGTAGAGTCCAACATCCCGTGGAATATTACACTCAAAAAAACTTTTGAGGTCATCATATTTTATATCCTCATCCACCAAACCCAGCCGGGAGAATATACGTCTCGTATAAGCATCCACCACAAAAGAAGGCTTATGAGCTGCATACAATATAATAGAGTCCGCGGTCTCCGGGCCGATACCATGAATCGACAGAAGCTGTTCTCTCAAAACAGGAAGAGGCTTACCCAAAAACAACATCAAATCCCCACCATACTCTCCGTAGAGGAAAGCAACAAAAGCCTTCAGTTTATCTGCTTTAGCGTTGAAGTATCCGGCAGGTCGGATTACATCCCTCAAACAATCCACATCAACATCCCACACCCCCCCAGGCGTAAGAAGATTCTCAGCTCTAAGCCTTGAAACCGCCTTCTCCACATTACTCCATGAAGTGCACTGCGTAAGAATAGCGCCCACGATCATCTCAAACTCTGTTTCAGCAGGCCACCAACCCTGGGAACCGAACTCCTCCAGAAGCACATCATAAACACTCAACAAATCCATCAAGTTACTTAATAGAGCAGGAAACAGATAAATTAATATGAGATTGATTCTCTCCCTGATCATGCTAAGCCTGGGCTGCGTAGAGCAGGTTGATGATATGAGCAAGGAAAAACCAAGGGATAAGGTGATAAAGCTGCCTGAGCCTAAGCTGGAAGGAAAAACAACAGTAGAGGAGGCGATAAAAAACAGGAGATCAAGGAGAAGCTACCTGAAAAATCCATTAACACAGCAGGAAGTCTCCCAGATACTCTGGAGCGCTCAAGGAATAACCGGTAACATGCCCTATTACAGAGCCGCCCCCTCCGCAGGAGCAACAGACCCGTTGGAGCTGTATCTCATAGCAGGTCAGGTGGAGGGCATGAATGAGGGAATATACCCCTACAACCCAGTAAAAAACACCCTAACCCTAAAGAAGACTGGTGATGTGAGAGACTCTCTGGCGGCTGCGGCATTAAACTAGGAGTGTATAGCAGACGCTCCCGCTGTAGTAGTATTCACTGCAATATATGAGAGAACCACGTCAAAATACGGGGAGAGAGGTATTAGATACGTACACATGGAGGTGGGGCATGCAGCCCAAAACATATACCTCCAGTGTGAGTCCATGAACCTGGGAACCGTTACCGTAGGAGCATTCAACGATGATAAGGTGAAAGAACTGCTGAATCAAACAGAGAAAGAGCCGCTGTATATTATGCCCGTGGGAAAGGTTTAGACCAACCTGATAGTCTCAAGGTTTCTTGGTATAGTGGCCTCAAAATGGAACATGTCCTGCAGGGTCATTCCCAGATTAAGCCCCTTCTTCTCCTCGCCGTGGACTATAATAACCCTCGACGGTCGGGGGTTAATCTTCTTACTATAACCCAAAAGCTGTCTCCTGTCCGCGTGACCTGAGAAACCATCTATGACCTTAACGTTAAGGTTAACTTTAAGATTAATAGTCCGGCCATTCCTCTCCATGGGGAGCTCCTGAACACCGTTCTGAATCCTCCTGCCAAGAGAACCCTCCGCCTGGTATCCTACAAAGGCTATAGTGTTCCGTGAATCCTCAGCCAGATGTTTGAAGTACTCCACTGAAGGCCCGCCAGTCATCATACCAGATGTGGCGAGGATTACACAAGGTTGGTCGCTGTTTATTACATCCATCCGGGTTTTGCTGTTCACCCGCTCGAAGTTTTCCGCCAAAAAAGGGTTGTGGCCGTTGAATATTCTATGCTTGATGTGCTTCTTCAGGTACTCTGGATAGGAGGTGTGTATCGCAGTAGCCTCCCATATCATCCCATCAATGTATACCGGGACATCCAGTCCACCAGTACGGCAGGCTTTTTCCAGGACCAACATAACCTCCTGGCTTCTGCCCACCGCAAAAACAGGGATGAGCACTTTACCGCCCCTGGCCACGGTATCCCTCACTACCTTCAGGAACTCGTTCTCAGCATCCCTCCTTTTGGGCTGTATATCATACCTCCCACCATAAGTGCTCTCCAACACCATTGTTTCAACACGCGGGAACTCGAAGTTAGCTGCCTCCAAGAGCATGGTGTCGCCGAACTTCAGATCCCCTGTATAAACAAGATTATGAAGGCCTTCACCAACGTGCAAGTGCACCACCGAAGAGCCGAGTATATGCCCTGCATTATATAAAGTCAACCTCATGTCAGGTGTTATGTCAGCCACCTCCTCGTAGTCTACCGTGATAGTGTGCCTCACCACCTTCCTAATCTCCTTAGAGGAGAAAGGCAGTTCCTTCGATTCCCTCTCACCTACATCAATAGCATCAAGCTGCAGGAGCGTCATTAAATCCCTTGTTGGCTCGGTGCAGTAGACTGGGCCATTATACCCGTACTTGTACAGGTAGGGGATAAAACCGCAGTGATCCAGATGAGCATGTGAAACAATAACAGCGTCAAGTTTTTCCATAGCCATCTTCGAGGCTCTGAAATCAGGGAAGCGGTCGACGTTCTCCTGAGCAGCCACATTAATCCCACAATCAATTAGAACATTGCTTTCAGGGGTCTGTAACAGAAAACAGGACCTGCCAACCTCCCTCGCACCCCCCAGAGGGGTAAGCCTGATCCAGTCACATGTTGCGTCAGGTTTCCTATATATCTTCCTGCCCACACTCCTCAGTATCTTATGCCTCTCCTCATTGCTTTCGAAGATCGTCTTCCTAACGCTCCTGATTACCTCGGACTCTATGGGGGGTTTTCTGAGAAGCTTAGGCACCCACCTCGTATTCTTTGTTATCTCATCCAGGATGTAACCCCTTTTGCCAATAACCAAACCCAGTTTCTCGGCCTCGATATAGACCTCCCTGCTGCTTTCATTGAATTCTATGCCAATAATGTTAGCTTCCTCTGAGATCATACTCCGTATCACATCCCTAGCCTCCTCAGGGGGAAGGAGTTTATCTGCTGTTGAACGTAATAGTATCCTCTTCTTGAGCAGGGTAGCGAGGTTTCTGACCTCGCTGTTGTTTTCTATGAAAAAAGGCAGGTCCTCCGTGTAGATAACGACCTTAGGCCCCTCTACATCAACACTACTTACCTTTCCTTTAGGAGCGTTTCCTTCAATCAGTTTCTTAATGTCCTTGAATTCCAAAAGACTCACCTCTTATTCAGAATAGATTATAAGAAATTCACTTCGTAAATTTCTTGGTTATTATGAAGTATTGCTGTATTCTATGATTCAATGAAAATTATGCTATAGATTGGATGGTTGAGGAGTAGTGTTGTGATTGAGACACTACAGTGCTTATTTCTCTTCGATTAAGTTCTTTATCTCAGATTCATCATAACTCCTAAACTCGTCTTTGGTTATGGTAACAAGGTTTATTCCATTGCCTGTGGCTGTATCCCTTGACATCGCGGAATTTATCGCTTTTATGGCAACAGCTATGGATTCCTGGACTGTTTTCTCGCTAGAATACTCCTGCTCTAAAACGCCATATGCCATAGGCGAACCCGAACCTGATGAAGCGTAGTCCTCCTGCGTCAAACCCCCAACAGGGTCCAGCGTATAAAGTTGTGGTCGATCCACGTTCATTCCCGCAATCAATAGTTGCACCATATAAGGGAAATACTTGCTTCCCTGCAGTATATTAGACAAAAGTGTTGCAATAGCTTTGGGAGACATTGTTTTCTTGTTGTTCATCTCAAATAGGGCAGCCTCTGCCTGAATTAAACGTATAAGAGACTCAGCATCCCCCACGGAGCCGGCTACCGAAGCACCTACCTGATTGTTTAGCTTGAATATCTTCTCAGCTCTCTTGCTCGCTACGAATGTTCCCCAAGACGCTCTCCTATCAGCAACCAAGACTATACCATCGCTGCACGTCAATCCTATTGTGGTTGTCCCCTTCAGATTTTTTGATTCCAAAGAAATCCCTCAGAATTAGTTTAATCCTAATTTAATGATCACTCAATTCGCTTGATAAATGTATGGAACTGATTATATAAATATACGCACCCCAGCTATATAAATACTCTCTAGGGTAGCATAATCTTTTTCTCTATCTTTTCAGGTAGATACTCCTCTGCCACGAACTCCAAACTCTTTGATGCCAGAGCCTGCTGCTCTATCCTCACACCCTTGTTGGCCATCAACTCAAGCTCCTTCTTCCACTGCTTCTTCTGGAACCATGGATAGTGGAGTAGCTCCTTTATACGCTTCCTGTCTAGGTCCTTCAACGTCTCAGTCACCTTATCCAGCCCATATGTATCTATGTCAGTCATGGTCATCCCCACAAGACTCAGTGATGGGGTTCCCAGACGCCTTGACTCATGGGCCAAGGCCATAGACCCTGCCTTCATAACCGAATAAATGTAGTAGCCCCAGGGATCACCGTCAGTGAACATTATAACCGGGAGATTCAATTCAGTCCTTAACCGGTGCACCAGTCTCCTGCATCCCCTGGCAGCCTGTCCCTTCGTTGAAACCATGATGCAATCATTTTTGAGGTGGAATTTCTCCTCCACCAGCCGGTCGAACATAGCCCCGGTCTCAATCACCAACACGTAGTCAGCCTTGAAATCCATGAAGTTATAATGTTCTACGATGGATGGAATAGATAAACCCGAGCGACCCAGCTTCGAACAATCTATAACATCACCAGAGTCCTCTATCTTGATCTTGCCAATCAACGTGCCCTTATCGTCTGCCTTAAGATGTAGTTCCTCCCTTAGAACACCTAATGCCATCTCCAGGTCAACAATCAACGGATCCGACTCGCTCTGGTCCTCGAATGTGTTTTCCTTGGTACCAGGCAGGGTATGTTTTAGCTGATAGTAGAGCTCTCTGATTGATGCTGTCTTGTCCCTGCCCACAAACTCTTTGCATTTGTTGGCTATGAGTATGGTCTGCATGAACTTTCTTGAGTGAGCAACATTCATAAAAGACCGGGTTGATTTCTTGTTCCCAAGCTCCAGTATATTCTTTTTCTCGTTGAATATTATGTTCCCTATGCCCCTTTGGGGTATCCTGATTTGGGGACTCTCCTCTAATTTGATTTCGTCCACAATATCTTCCCCGAGCTTCGTTAACCTCCTTGCTACCTCCTTATTCTCCATTTTTACCTCCACCCTCCTCATCAGAGAATGCATCAGGTACATCCTCATCTACTTCATCCACCTCATCCTCTGTCGAATCAAGCATCCTCTCGTTTATCAGCTTATACAGTCCCTTGAGTATCTTTTTCTCATCTTTTTTTGTCAGAGCAGCCAAGCCCGCAGCCAGTTCGGTGCTATATTTAAGCAGGATCTGCCTTTTTTTCTCCTTCTCTTCGGAGTTTCTCTTCCTGGAGTAGTATCTGCTGAATTTCCTACCAACCTCCATCAACGCCATCCGGATTTCTTTCGTTATCTCCTCCTCATCAGAGACACTCTGCTTACCAGCAGATATGTAGGGTATATGAGTAGATACCAGATTGATGAATACCGTGAAGGGCGCGTTCTCGTAGTCCCGTATACCATACCTCTTCCATTCAACACTATTGACTGCCTGGGTTATAACACACCCTCCAGCATCAAATATTAAGGGAGCCCGATTACCGAACCGCATAATCTCGAACTTCACTCCGTTACTTGTCTCCCTGCCAGCATGACCACCAAAGGCTATAGCAACCTCAACCTGGAAAGGCACTCCACCAGAGTGCACGCCAGGTGACCTTGTTAACACTGCATCGAATTCTGGGTCCAGTATGTTCAGCACAGCAGCCTTAATCTGCTTCTCCCCGATGGGAACCAGACCCTCAGATGATGGAGCCAGGAACTTCATCTTATCTATGGCATCAACTATCTGCTCACATTCCGCCCACGTAATCCTTCTCGGGTTCTTGTTGAGGTCGAAGTCAACCTTCTTCTGCATCTCCCTTACTTTAGCGTTGCTTACCCTCGAAAACTCGGAAGACAAAAAGGAGGATATCTTCCTGGCCTTGCTGGCTTTCGCCATGTTCAGGAGGTCATCCACTTCCATGCCCTGAGGATGGGGTTTAACCGCCTTAGGGTTTTTTGGTATTTTCTCGCTGGAGCGCTCGAATATGGTCTTCCTGCCCTCAGGGTCTATGAAAACAATCCTGGCATGGGAGTTAGCTACCGCAGTCCTCCTTATGTACTCAAATGGTCCCTGCTCCCTTAGCGAGAATTTAACCCCCCCCAGCTCGCAGTTTATTTCAGTGCCCCGCCAGTATTCGCTGTATTCATTGTCACTGAGTATGTCAGCCTTGTTTTTTGTTATGTCCACCATCAACTCCACTTCATGAACCTTGCCTTTTCCGGTGGATGTCCTGATTTTCACGGGCTTGCCAGTGGTTATCTGCGAGAATAATGTGACACCCGCTACACCGATTCCCTGCTGCCCCCTCAACTGTATATTCCTATGAAACTTGGTTCCGGCCAGCATCTTCCCGAAAACGTTGGGTATGTGTTTCACGGGAATCCCAGGGCCGTTGTCTATCGAGGTTATGAGATAGTGGTTCTTGCCTAGGGACTTGATTTCAATGAATACTTCGGGCAGTATTCCAGCCTCCTCGCAGGCATCCAAGGAGTTAGTAACCAGCTCATGTACTGCAGTGGTAAGGGAACGGAGTTTCCCGGAGTAACCCAGGTGGGCTCTGTTTTTTCTGAAGAATTCGGTGATAGATGTCTCCTTGAATTCCTTAAATAACTCATCCGCATGTAGTTCTTTGCTCATTTTTTCCGTCCTCAGTAATAGTCGAGTTGTATTTTTTGTCTTCTTTGTCCCTCAAGAAACCTGTACACGGCAGCATGCTGTGAACCCCGTATTAATCGCAGGATTGCTTCCCTCGCTATCTCCACATCGTCCAGGGATCCTATGATGCCAACGGTGTTCCCGTAGATACATATATCGCTGCAGGTTATGTCCTCGATGAATTTCCTTGTCCTGCCTTTCTCCCCGATTATCCGGCCTTTTTTACGGCTGAGTTCTTTTTTGGTGCCAGTATAATCCTTGAGTGAGATAATCATTAAGGTCATATCCTCCTTCAGGAGCTTAAGTGCTTTCTCTGGCGGAAAACCCCTACCTACCGCCTTCACCACATCCACAGCAATCCATTCATCCATCGAGTCACCCTCAATCTCCACAGAAGTATCATCCAATTGCATCCTGGTCCTGGTTTGCTTCTCTAGGTCGCGGAGGGTTTCGCCGTTTTCTCCTATAAGCACAGGCACCCTCTCCAACGGTATCCTGACATACTGCATAATATGCATTTAGATTTGAGATATAAATCTGTGTGTTGATATGCTATTATATGAAAGAAGCGATGTTGTATACGAAGAAAAAAGAGGGCGTAGTTAATTGTTTCTTGTGCAACCACAGGTGCGTTATCCCTCCGGGTGGGAGGGGTGTATGCGGTGTTCGCGAAAACAGGGAAGGAATTCTCTACTCCCTGGTCTACGGTAAGGCGATTGCAGCCCACGTGGACCCTATAGAGAAGAAGCCCCTGAATCATTTCCTCCCCGGGAGCCTGAGCTACTCTATCGCTACCATCGGCTGCAACTTCAGATGCCAGTTCTGCCAGAACTGGAACATAAGCCAGAAAGAGGGTGGTGAGATCAGGGGACGTGAGCTTAAGCCTGATGAGATTGTGAGATCCGCCCTGAAAAACAACTGCAAAACCATATCTTACACATACACGGAACCCACTATCTTCTTTGAGTACGCCTACGACACAGGCACCCTCGCCAGAGAGAAAGGCCTGAGGAACGTGTTCGTATCCAATGGTTTCATGACCCCCGAGTGCCTTGATAAAGCAGGGGATTTCCTGGATGCCGCGAACATAGACCTGAAATCCTTCCGGGACAGCTTCTACAAGAAGGTGTGCAGCGCCCGAGTTGACCCTGTTCTAGAGTCAATAAAGAAGATAAAGAGGAAGGGTATATGGCTTGAGTTAACTACCCTTTTGATTCCAGAAAGGAATGACTCGGTTGAGGAGTTAAGGGATATCGCCAATTTTATCGCTGGAGAAGTTGGTGAAGACACCCCATGGCACATCAGCAGATTCCACCCAGCCTACAAGTTCAATGACTATTATCCAACCCCCGTTGAGACCATACACAGGGCCAGAGAGATAGGGTTGGAGGCTGGCCTGAAGTACGTATACGTGGGCAATGTTTCAGGCGATCTGGGAGAAGACACCCTGTGCAGCCGGTGCGGTATGGTTCTGGTTGACAGAAGCGGGTTTACTGTATCAAGAAACAGGATAAATGAGGGGAAGTGCCCTAACTGCGGACTCAAGATAGAGGGTGTGTGGGAATGAAATCAGGTCTTGACTACGACAACCTTGCTTACCGCGTTCACAGAGTCATATGGTATTATAAGGTTCCCTTCCTTGTCTTTGGGGTATGAGACCTTCGGCATTCCCTCGGCAACTGGCTCCACTATGATGGAGATGAACTGCCCTGTTTTCTCGTCCACGATAACGTCATCCAGTCGGCCTAATTCTTCCCCGCCCGCGGTTATAACTGGTTTACCTCCAAGCTGTCTTGCAATAATGTACGTAACCATTTTTTGCCTATTAAAGAATATGTATTATCTATCTTAAATATAACTTAATAATAGGCTTCACTACTTAAAAAAGAGAATGGAATTACTAAACGAGAGAGCGAAAAAGATACTTAAGAAACAACACTACAGGCTTGTTGGCAGACACTCTGCCGTTAAACTATGCCATTGGACCAAGAAAAGCCTGCTGGATGAAGGCTATTGCTACAAGCAGAAATTCTACGGCATCCAGACACACAGGTGTCTGCAGATGACTCCCTCGGTTTTGTGGTGCACCCAGAAATGCGTATTCTGCTGGCGTAAAATCGAGGAAACCATTGGGGCGGAAATAAAAAAAGGGGGTCTGGATGAACCAGGGGAGATAATTGACGGGGCTATTGAGGCTCAAAGGGTTCTTTTAGCTGGATACGGGGGCATCCCCGACAGAGTTAACCAGAGGAAGCTCAGGGAGGCGCAGAACCCTAACCAGACGGCTATTTCGCTCTCAGGGGAGCCCACGGTTTATCCCATGATCTCCGGGCTTGTTGAGGAATTCAATAGACGAGATTTCACCACATTCCTGGTTACAAACGGCACATTACCTGAGAGAATCAGGGACATGGATTCGCTGCCAACGCAGCTGTATGTGTCTCTTGAGGCGCCTAATAGGGAGCTTCATAGGAGGATATGCAACCCGATCATACCTGACGCCTGGGATATGATAAACGAGACACTCTCCCTCCTGCCCTCACTTGACACAAGGAAGGTGGTGAGATTAACCGCCATAAAAGGATTGAATATGATAGAACCTAGAGAATACGCCCGCATCATCGCAGGAGCTGAACCGGATTACGTGGAGGTGAAGGCCTTCATGCTTGTGGGAGGAGCCCGTAACCGGCTGACATTAGACCATATGCCCTCGCATGAGGAGGTCATGGGGTTTGCCTCACTGCTTGCTGAAGAATTATCTTATAAAATAAAGGATGAGAAAAAGAACTCACGGGTTGTTCTGTTGTCCAAAAAATGAAGTTCAGGAGCAGTCTCTGGGACAGTTTCCTACCCCAACCCTCCAAGGAATCCAAGCATAGATAAAACTCCCTCCTCTTGACCAATTGCTCATCTATGAAAAACACCCCCTTAATCTATCGTGAATATATTTTTTTCTTTACCTCTTAATTTATTTTTGGAATTTATTCCTTAAAGTCCGCTAGGACATTTAAGGGGGTAATTCCTGGATTTTTGTTTCCGTCATAGGCTCTGCTTTTGGCAGGACATTCATCTATGCACCCCCATTCAGGGCACATTATGACAGGTCGCTTATTGGGCAACCCAATCATCTTAACGCTCCTAGTCGACCATGAGCGGAGGGTGTTATGCCCTCCTCATATAGACAGGCTCGCAAAGACAAATTAAGAAATCCCCAGCAGCATTCCCACCTACTGAATTTTACAGCATCGTGCGTAGCACTTCTTAATATGCTCATAGCAAGCACAACCATTACCACTAGGACGGCAATATCCAATCTCATCACTATAGTCACCTTCAAAACCGCAACCAGTCATCGTATAACCTGCTGGGCAGGTTGCGGTTCCGGAACCGCTTACAACTACAGTAGTACAAGTCAAACTTCCAACACCTCCGCTTGGCCAACTACTTCGACAGTCGCCCACACTGCTTCCGCCAAATCCTCCGCCAAGACAGAGAGTGTTAGTTCTTATTGAATTTCTAGCATGCACATCATACGCGTGAACACCATGCCATCCGTTAGGTAAACTACCAAGATTATTTACAGACAAGTCTCCGGACATTAAAATATTGTTTCCACTCTGACGAGCCACGGAATTTCCTAAAGAAGAACTTCCAGTCCATTTAGGGATATAGTTTATTGAACCGGAACCAGAGATTCCGCCGCCGCTAACACTGACACATGTTGGATTGCCCATTGAGCCTAAATCAAATGACCGAATTGCCATACCAGAGCCGCAGGATTTAGTAGCGTCTCTCAGGGATAGGGTAACATCCCCGCTTGCGCCGCCGCCCGTTAAACCATTTCCCGCATAAACTGCTGTGATATCCCCTCCACCAGTTGGCCAAGTGTTACGACAACTGTCAGTTAAGCAGATACTGTGGGAACCCATCTGCAAATTGCTGTCAACAGCAATCTCCGAAAGATCATGTCCCGGGTTGGGAGCCGGCAGCGAAAGAACGGCAAGGGTTAAGAAACCAAGCACCAAGACCGAAATAATCGCGTAAACATGTTCCCTACTGATGTTTATCTCTATTTTCATTTTCGTTAATTTTTTTTATATCAGAAAGGGAAACAATGGCTTCTTCATCACCATTACAGGAGCTCGAATAACGACAACTAACCGTGCCAACTGAATTTGACAGGCAAATATCAACCGGGTAGCTGGTCTTGTGATACCTTTCCACGTGAGAATTGTCGATGCTTTCCAAAGACAAAACATGCCCCTCAGAGCAATCAACGCCTAAAGTTCCGCTGCTGGCAGTGCAACAAACTGAGTAAGGATAAGTGCCTGTGGAACAAGTCTGCGCGTGAGAACCCTTAGCGCTCATCCTAAGCAGGCATGTTTCTCCACCAGCACAGCCCCCGTTTTCCACACTACAAGACAGCGTAGGCAGTATAGTAGATGAAGTGGTGGAAGATGAAGTGGTGGAAGACGAGGTGGTGGAAGACGAGGTGGTGGAAGACGAGGTGGTGGAAGATGAAGTGGTGGAAGACGAGGTGGTGGAAGACGAGGTGGTGGAAGATGAAGTGGTGGAAGACGAGGTGGTGGAAGATGAAGTGGTGGATGCTACAACCACATCGCTTTTCTCGATGGGACCGTGTACTTCACCGCTGCTCACGTGCTCGAAACCAGAGGGTGAGGTGTATTCCACATACAAATCAGCTCGATAGTATTCTCCTAAAACAACACCAGAAGAAGAAAAACTACAATTCAACTCAACCGTATGCTGTTCCCCTGGATCCAATTCAACACCTACTGTTTCATTATCACAAGAAGTCCTTGGGGTTAGAGAAACCCCAACCCGGTCCACAGTAACAGGCTCATCCAGATCATTAACTAAAACAACATAAACCTTATCATCCTCCAACGAAGCACCCCAATCCATAGGCTCCACACCATAAAAACCCATCTTACCACGAGGAACCTCAGGATTCAAGAAACCAGACTCCCAGACAAAAAAACCAGAAACCACAACCAAAAGCAAAGCAACCCCAGAAACAACCAAATACTCCAGCGAACCCTGACCACGACGCGTTAACATTTTATTTAAATCAATATAAAAAATAAGGATGAACGCATATATAAGTATAACATCATCAATTTCTTTAATCAGGAGGATTGGATAAAGATGAACTACCTGAGGGAATTATTTGAGGGGGATCAGAACCAGGAATACATACATCAAAAATTTATAAGATATGGTAGAGGCCACAAAAAAGGCCCAAAGGCTGTGATAAAAAAGAGGGGAAATAAGATAAAGATTAACGCATCCTACGGCTTCGAAAACATTTTAGGGTGTGTGGGGCTGGAAACAAGCAGGGATGAAATAAAAACCAAAGGCAA
This sequence comes from Candidatus Altarchaeales archaeon ex4484_2, assembly GCA_002254565.1. Lineage (GTDB taxonomy): Archaea > Altiarchaeota > Altiarchaeia > IMC4 > QMZM01 > EX4484-2. The sequence goes on from NJEG01000035.1 coordinate 13,868, forward strand.
CATGATATCCTTTCAGGAGATAGATGACAGCTTAGAGCTGCTGGGGATCACACCAGAGAAGAAAAGGAAGAAAAGAAAAACATTCATCTACAAGATAAACGGGGAATACACCCCCCAAACCCTGTTGAGAGCCTACAAAGAGTATCCATCATGCATATTTTTGTTGGATCTAAGGGGGGGAGAATTTAAGCTTAAAACCAAAAGCAGCCCTCCAAAGCCAGGAAAAGATATAGATGAGGAATTCTGCAGCCTGCAGCTGCCAGCCAGTCAGGAGAAAAAGGTTCTGGATGAGATATGCTTTGATGAGCAGCTGAGTGATATAGACGAAGTCAGGATATGGTATGAGTACAATATTAAAGAATTTGATATACCAGAGGAATACAAAAACAATCCCCAGATGGCCCGCTTGCACGCTAAACGGGTGGGGGTAGCTAAGAGATTCATCTCCCATAAGGGTATGGAGAACGTTCTTACCGCTGAAATCAGGGTATGAAAAAGAAGAATGTAGCCCTACATTAACCCCCGGCTTCATTGATCACTTGATTTCATTTCTCCACTAAGGTGACCCTATGTAGGGCTATAAAAAATCCGATTAGGATAATAAATATTATAGAGCTTCTACAAAATACATTAACATGCAGAAAAAAACATTTATGTTTCTAATCACACTCACCCTTCTGAATTCCGTCACCTATGGATTGATGGATGAGACCAGGATAAAAAAGAAGGCGGAGAGATATGCCAGCTACGATGAAATTATCGCGGGAATTGAATGCTTTACATACGAAGAAGAAACATACTGGATGATAGGCTATTTGACACATGCTAATGGGGGGAAATGTATGGTATTCAACAACAGGGGAGAGCCAGTATACAACAAAGAAACACTTGAATCTGTTGCGTTAGAGAACGTATTAAAGCATAAATTCAATGAAAGCCGTGTTAAGGAATACCTGAAGATCTCAGAAGCATACCATAAATCCAAGCAAAAAATCAGTTCAGTAAGTAACTCTTTAAAGAAGAAATATAAATCTGCGGAGATAATGGACTTGCTGCAAGATATTGGGCGATCATACACCAACCTGCACGAATTATTCAATAAAAACGCAGCCAGCCTGAACAAAAGCCTCAGAGTATTCTCCCCGCAGAATGCGAAAGAGTATATGGGATACCTAAACAAGTCAATATCTGAAATGGAGAGATCCGTAGACAGTAACAAGAAGGTATTAAAAGAATTGGATCAGATAACCGGTAATAAAACCGTTGATGAATCAACTAGTAGAAGCATCGACTTCCTCTCGCAAAGTAGAGTAAACGAGGAAACCCTCTTGTTATCCCTCAAAAAAGAGATAGAGAGCATACAGGGGATATCGAAAAAAGACGTTGATGAAATGCTTATGAGGATTAAAGCAAGAGATAGGGAGCCATTCACCATACCTCTTCTTTTCCTGACAGTAATAACAGTCGTTATACTGGTATTTATCCTACACCTCTGGCGGTGAGGGGGAAAAACACAGCTTTTTCTGGACTCATCCGGGCTAAATCCACCAGCACATAGAGAACATCATCCTCAGTCAACCCCTCCCGATCAAATACACTGGAAAGCTTTTTTGGGTTAATATATGCTCTAGAGCCTTTGCGCGAATCAATGAGTTCACCCGCAATATTCTTCGCTCTATCAGCTTTAAGCTTCTTTTTGAGAAATGAATAAAAAAGCCCACCATCCAGGTTGATTTTTTCAATGGTTCTGCTAGGGCATATAACTCCCTGAAGGGAAACGAAGGCATGTCCCATAACATAAAGCATACCTCTGCTTGCGAAAACAGATAGGAAACCCCATAAACCAAAAAGCAGCAAGGCAACATACAATCCCATTACCGGGAGTCCCAGAAGGGAGGGTATGTAGTTCCCCGCCACCAGAAAGACAACAAAGAAGAACAGGTAAATAATTTGTTTAACACTGCCCTGCACACGGCCGAAAATAGATGATGCGGCAGCATCTCCCACAAGCATACCCACCAGCATGATAAACAATACCGTCACCTGAGACAGGAACACACTCATCCAATCCATCCAAGACCACCTCCAGGTTTATAGACATACGATGGTTTGTGTGTTCCATCATCTCCGGTGTAGTTTTTAACACCGTCTGGATGAAAGACTTCACTGCTTTCAAGTAGGAGATTGTATCGTAGCATGGAAGCTCCTGTGTTGTATTTCAGGGGTTTGATGCTCCCGTTAAGAAGGAACAGAGGTCTCCGATATGAGACATTGAATAACCCCTCCCCAAGTTCCCGGCAGGTACTGTCAACTATGTAGGACTCCATGTAAACGTGTATATGCCAGCACCAGAGGGTTCGGCCGCTTAAGTTTTTTTTCAGCCCATATGATGTTATCGTTTGGGGATAAACAACAAGGGAATAATTCAGTTCGTTGATTTTTGGATAAATCTTTGAGGACTCATTGACTGAGCTAATCAAAGCTTCCTCAAGTATCTTTTTGACCATGAAACCACCATCAGAGATGTTATCGCTGTCGTTAACTCCACCCTCTATCGTAATGTTCGAGCCTTCAGGGTTAATTTTTGTAAGGGATAGGTTGAATTCATCACCCAGGTTCAGTATAACGTTTGCTGTAAGTTGCTCTTGGAAGAGGGAGTGATTCATTTCTTTGGAGAGGTTGATGAGTGGATAGAACCTGCAGTCGGAAAAAAAATTAATTATCTGGCTGGATTCTATCCTCAGCTCGCCTGAGTCCCGCACTATAACCGGGTGTTTTTTGCTTTCCACCATGAAACCGGTGTCTTCTGGTTTCGTCTCGATAGAATAGTTATTCCCTGAACCGGTGTATTCGTTCAGGTAGTCGGTTATTTTTTGCTCGAGCAGTGTTTGGTTTCCCGATGAGAGGGATGTCTCGTATACTGCCTGTTGTGTTATGAATTTCGCTATGTTTTCTGTTGATTGTCTTGTTTCCTCGACTTCCATGGCTTCCTTGACTATTTTGCCCTGCAACATTATTCCCCGTGTCTTGTTGCGGCCCCCCTGTGAGTGGTTTAACAGGATGAATGCTGTTAGCAGGATGAGGAAGGCTAGCATGAAGGGTGATGTGAAATATCCTTTTTTGTTCATTTTATCTGTCTTTTTTATATTTATTTATAGAACTTTAAAGTTAATAAATATACAATGAAAAAAACACCAAAAAAAAGGAAGGGACAAGCAACATCATTCGACACAATACTATGCCTGCTCCTGATAGCATTCTTCACCACCCTACTGTTAACGCTACCCTCAGGCAGCCAGAAAAACACCCTCAAAAACAAGATAAGGAACCAATACACACACAGCCTCCTTTTGAGCACGATGCACTCCACCATACAAGATAAAACCATAGCTGAACACATGATAATCTACTTCAGCAACAGCACACAAGTCAACAGAACATTCATAAAAGAAAAAATAGCAGAAAGGATAAGCCTCTACCTCAACGAAAGAGAATGGCTCTTTTATGCCAGGAAAGAAGGTAAGGAGATGAAAATCCCAAAAGGAAAGGAAGATATAGAAGGTAGGGAGCTATCAGCAGCCAGCATGAAACTGCAGACCCTGGACAAGAAAGAAACCAGCACATACCTGTGGATTAAGTGGAGCTAGAAACCCTTCATCCTCCTGTAACTGGCTAAAGCAGACAGATACCCTGGAGTGAGGTAACCAATAATCCTGCCATCATCCTCCACGAAAACAAAATCCCGCTCTAAAATCCTGATAATCTTCTCCGAAACAGAATCCCCTGCTTTCACCGTCAGGTAATCCCTCAGCATAAAATCCCCCACAGTAGCAGTCCCAAGGTCTGCTGGAGAGGACTTCGACATAAACTCGGGACTGAACATCCCCACAACAGAGCCGGAGTCGTCTACAACAGGATAATAGTAAACCTGCGGCCTGGCAGCGTATTCCATGAAATCACGCAAAGACATGGACTCGGAAACGAAAACATAATCCTTTATAGCAGCATCAGCCATGGATAAACCAGCCAGAGCATGCCTTAGCTTTACCACCTTCAGCTCCTGACCCGCCGCCAGATAAATCAAGCCGCCAATCAATAAAATCATAATATTAAATGTAAACAAGCCGCCAAAAACAAGCAACAAGGAAAGATACTGGCCGACGTTGGCTGCTATCGTGGTAGCTCTCGTATAGTCCATGAACAAGGCCAATATCGCCCTGAAAACCCGACCCCCGTCCATTGGGAAAATCGGCAGGAGATTGAAAACAGCTAAAACGACATTAATTTTCAAAAGAAACACTAGAAAACCCTCGAGCGTGAAAATAACCTCCGCCATCTCCAGAATATCCAAGGAAAGAGACAGATAGAATCCGGGGAAAAGCAATATAAGAAAAACAAAACAAAATAAAGCAAAAACCAGATTAAAAAGGGGTCCTGCTACGGCCATGATAAGCTCCATATGCGGTTTTTCCGGAATCTCCACGTGAGCTGCTCCACCAATAGGCAGCAGAGTGATCCTGGGGACATTAACACCCCATAACAGGGCTACAGAGGAATGAGCCAGCTCATGGAACAGCACAACAGCAAACAACACAGTAAACGATAACACCAGCCTTATACCTGAAACAAAACCGTCACTCAGCCAGCCGTAACCCAACAAAAAAACCAGCAATAAAATAAAGGTGATATGTAACTCAACAGAGATACCGAATACTCTGAAAATCCGGTAAGATGACCTCATAAGCTAACCCCTTTCCATCGCAGTGAGGCCGGTTCTGGCAACAACCTTTATCCCAGAGCCCTTCACCAGCTCAATGAAGGCATCAATCTTCTCCGAGTCGCCTGTAATCTCCACACCAATGGTTTCCGGGCTGACATCCACAACCCTACCCCTGAAAACATCCGTATACTGTATAATCCTCGACTTCTGGCTCTCTGTGGGAGCATGAACCTTGATAATACAAAGTTCCCTGCAAACAGACCTGCTGACGTCAAGATCCTTGACCTTGATAACATTAACCTGCTTGTTCAGCTGCTTTGCTATCTGCTCCAATACCTTCTCATCCCCCTTGGTGAGGATAGTCATTCTCGCAATTTTAGGATCCTCCGTCCGCCCTACAGAAATGCTTTCTATGTTGAACCGCCTCCTGGTGAACAGGGAAGCAACCCTCATAAGCACCCCCGGCTTGTGCTCGACAAGCGCAGTGAATATATGTGACTTCATTTTAATCCAAAACAGAGTATTAAATACATTCAATCCAAGTAATATAAGTTCCAGGAATAAAAAATGCCCAAGGAAAGGAGAAAAGAGGATGAATACCCTGAGTCGGGGGAGATTGTCATAGGAACAGTGGAGAACATATTCAAGCAGGGTGCGTTCGTAACACTGGATGAATACAACAACAAGAGAGGTATGCTCCACATCTCGGAGATATCCCTGAAGTGGGTTAGGAACATAAGAAGCTATGTCAGGGAAGGCCAGAAGACGGTTGTGCAGATTTTAAGAGTAAACCCAGAAAGAGGCCACATAGACCTCTCGCTGAGGAAGGTTAGTGAGGGACAGAGAAGGGAGAAACTGCAGGAGGTGAAGCAGAAACAGAGGGCTGGTAAGCTCCTGGAGATATTCGCTAAATCAGAGAAGGTGCCCGAGAGTGAAGTGATGAACTCCATAGGAGAGAAATTGATGAACAGATACGACTCCATATACGAGGGCTTGGAGGCTATCGCAACAGACAACGAACGAATAGATGAATTCGATATCAATGAGAGTTGGAGGGATGACCTCCTTAAGCTGATAAACGAGAACATTAAGGTCCCCTATGTGGAGGTGACAGGGTACGTAAAACTTAAAAGCTATGAGCCAGATGGTATTGATAAAATCAGGGAAGCCCTCAGAATGATAGAAAGCTACGAGACAGAGTCCACAATAAATGTCTTATACGATTCACCGCCAATATACCGGATAAACATCAGATCCTCGGACTACAAGACAGCTGAGAAAGACCTGAAGACTTCCGCCGAGAAAGGGGTTGAATTCTTCAGGAAGAACAATGGAGAGGCTGAATTTTATAGGGAGATGCCAGAGGAATCTAGCTGAAAATGCACATCCTTAAATGCACGAGATGTAATAAGTACACTCTCAAGGAAGACTGCCCCGTATGCGGCTCAAAAACAGTTAACCCGAAACCAGCCAGGTATTCGCCAGAAGACTCCTACGGCAGATACAGGCGGCTAATGAAGCAGAATGCTGATTAAGGACAGTGTTCTGGATTTTATTTTAGGGGTTTCCCGGGAGATTTACCCTAGAGAGTTCAGCTGCCAACTCAGGGGTACTGAAAAAATAATAGAGGAGGCTATCATTCTACCCAAGACCATATACTGGGAGGGCTTCGCTACGACTTTCATGAACATGCAACCCATAGACCACAGTATCATAGGAAGCGCACACTCCCACCCAACAACAGACTACAGGCCATCAAGCCAGGATTTAAGGTTTTTCTCCAGCTTTGGTGTGGTGCATTTAATAATCAGGCACCCACATAAGGCAATCCGGGATGTTGCAGCCTACAATAGGATGGGAGAGAGAATTCCAGTTGAGTTAAGTCCCTGATCTATGAAGTAGACTGCAAGGAATGCCAGAAAGAACGCCAGAATAATCATCAGCGGCTGATAGGCTTTCTTTAACGTGTCCTCCCGCCCCCGGGATATGAGAGATGATATGAAGGAGTAATAGAATAAATCCGAACCCCAGTGCCCCACCACCACCAGAACCATTCCAACATAACCCAGTTGCTTCATCCCCTCAAGTATCAGAGCGGAGCCCGCGGTAGCCCACCACAGGGGGAAGGATGGATTGAACAATGTGAAGATTATACCCCCTAATATGGAGCCGTACGCTAGTTTCCTGTTCATTGCTTTCTCTTCCAGCCTGAAGTCTGGATAAGAGGATGAGTCCCTGTAGAGCAGGTAGGACATATAGGCCAGCATCAAACCACCGAGGAGGTAAATCCAGCTCCCATAGTCTTGTATGAAAGAGTAGAGGCCATAGAAAATCAATACTACAATAAATAACTCCACCAGGGCGTGCCCCATTATGGCAAGAGGCCCTGACCAGCGGCCTTTCTTGAGGGTGTCGGATATCACGAACACCAGAAGAGGGCCGGGAATCATAGCCCCCGAGAATCCCACAACAAAACCCAGAAACAGGAGGTAGGTAGATAAGAGTAGTGACTCCATATATATTTAATAGATTTTATTTATTAGTCTCACTTATGAAAATGGATTTCGAACTAAGGGATAAGGTGAAGGAGTACGTGTATGACATAGACACCTACATCCCCGGTGAGATGGTGGAAGACTACATTAAGCTGGCCTCAAACGAAAACAACTACGGGCCCTCCCCCCGGGTAGTGGAGACCCTAAGGGAATACGCGGATAAGGTCAACATATACCCCTACAGGGAGGGGGAAGTCAGGGAGGCCGTAGCCGAATACTGTGGTCTAAGCAGAGAGAATATCGCAGCAGGCAACGGCTCCGATGAACTGATTGAACTGGTTCTGAAGGTCTTCAAGGGACCTGTGCTCTACTTCAACCCCACCTTCGGCGAGTACCGGATTTGCTCACAGATTCTGGGCGAGAGGTTTTATTCCATCAACCTGGAGCAGGACTTCAGCTTCCCCCTCGACAGGTATCTGGGGAAGGCCAAAGAAGCTAACATCCTGTTCCTCTGCTCCCCCAATAATCCCACAGGCACAGCAATATCCCTGGGTGACATAAAGAAAATTCTTGAGTTGGGCAAGCCCACAGTGGTTGATGAAGCCTATTTTGAGTTCTGCGGGGAAACATCAGCACCTCTACTCAGGGAATACGATAACCTCATAATCCTGCGAACCTTCTCTAAGGCCTTCGCGCTGGGTGGTTTAAGGGCAGGGTATGCGATATCATCCCCTGAGGTTGTTGAGTTACTGTATAAGGTGAGGCAGCCGTTCAGCGTGAACTCGTTCGCCCAGGTCGCGGCGTTAGCAGCGTTGGATGATGTTGCTTTCATGGAAAGGAATGTGGAAAAGATTAAGGAAGACAGGGAGATGCTCTACAAGAAGCTGGGTGGGAGGTTCAGGGTCTATGAATCGGATGCGAATTTTGTTTTGCTGGATTCTGCCCCGATGACCTCCCAGGAGTTATTCAAAAGGTTATATGAAAAAAGGATTATTGTTAGAAAACTCGGAGGCTTCCCAGGATTTGAGGGAGACTACACGAGAATAACTGTTGGCACAAGCGAAGAGAACAAGAAACTAATAAAGGCCTTGGACGGGATAATACAATAAATAAACGGGACCGTGGGGTAGTCTGGTATCCTTCCAGCTTTGGGAGCTGGTTACTCGAGTTCAAATCTCGGCGGTCCCATATTCTAAACCGCAGAGGGGGGACACCCTCCTCTGCGGTTTTAAGCTAATCCTGACCCATCCCCCGATTATCCTAAAGAAAAAAATACTTTTATTAAAAACACTTAGGGAAGAGATGGGTTGATAAGGGAGAGAACCATAGGTTCTCACACTTATGTTCAAATCCGGGCGGTCCCATAACCCGCCCTTTCTTTCGTAAATCATCAACAGGTTGATAATAGCTGAGGTATTTTTTGCTTTTATAATTACTATTTTCCTTTATTTTCCGTGTTTTTCCTTCTTTCGAGGTTTCCTCTTCTTGGATTTCGTCTTTTTATTAGTCTGCCCCATATGGCCATAGACTAGAAAATGTAAGGTTCTTAGTGCATCTATTGTATGGTTTCCCCAATGAGTTTCATAACCAAATTTGAATTCCCACAACGCAGATTCAATCGCCTCGTTTGTTTGTTTCTCGTAAATTCCTAAATTCCCAGCACCTTAGGCACCATGATCCCTAACTTCTCAAATATCTTCCTCTGCTCTTTTCCCACTTCCGAAATAATCATCTCCTCCCCAAAAACCT
>NJEG01000011.1 GCA_002254565.1 Candidatus Altarchaeales archaeon ex4484_2
TGGACATCAGACACCACATGGTACTGGCATGTGACAGCCTACGATGAGGCAGGTAACAGCAACACCTCCACCACCTACACATACACAACAGACAACATAAACCCCTCTATGCCGTTGCTTCTGGCTCCCGGGAATAATACGCTTTCATCGAATTTAACCCCGGAACTGAACTGGAGTACCGTGTCTGAGGCGAATTTCGCCAACTACACAATAGAGGTTTCCTCAGATGAATTATTTAGTTATGTGAACTACACCTACAACACATTCAACAGGACAGAAAGCAACTACTCCGTTANNTGGTACTGGCATGTGACAGCCTACGATGAGGCAGGTAACAGCAACACCTCCACCACCTACACATACACAACAGACAACATAAACCCATCCACACCCCAACCCCTATCCCCAGAAAACAACACCGTCTCAGTTGATTTAACCCCCGAACTGAACTGGAGTGCCGTATCTGAGGTGAATTTCGCCAACTACACAATAGAGGTTTCCTCAGATACCCGGAGATAAACTTCACCACCCCGACAGAGGACAATGATACATACTGGAAGAGGAACTGGATCTATGTGAATGTATCCGTAACAGAATTACATGAAGAGAATATAACCTTCTATCTATATAATAACGTCAGTTTGGTGAATGAGACAACATACACAGACGGAACGCACCACATTAACTTCACCAATCTAGAGTACAGGGAATACTGGTTCAAGGCAGTTGTATACGATGAAGCAGGAAACACTAATTCCACTGTGTTAAGAAAGCAAACCCTGAGCAATGTTAGTATATATCTCATACCCCCAACGGAGGAAAATAATACGTACTGGAGCAGGGACTGGATCTATGTCAAGGTAGCGGTACCAATAAGTGAAGTGAACGTCACCTTCCACCTGTATAATGAAACCAGCTCGTTGAATGAAACCACATACACCAATGCAACATACTCTATCAACTATATCGGCTTAGGGGATGATAGATATTGGTTTAATGTATCAGCCTGTGATTCCGGGGGGAGTTGCTATTTCACAGAGACCAGGGAGCAGATATTGGATACAACACCACCTACGGAGCCCACACTACTTAAGCCGCCGGATGGAATAATCGCCTATGAGATGAGCCCACTTCTGAACTGGACCACAGTAACAGAGAATAACTTTGTGAACTACCTGGTTGAGGTGGATAACAGCTGGAGCTTCGATAGCGTAAACTATATGTATAATATCACGGACATAAATGTAAGCCATCACCAGGTAGTTGGGACCTGGGGCAGAGGCATATGGTTCTGGAGAGTCACCGCCTATGATCTCGCAGGAAACTATAACAGAACAGATTACTTCACATATAATGTGATGGGCACCGGACCATCAATTAATTACTCTGGCCCATCCGGTTACGTAGATGATTCAACAGTGAATCTGAGCGTGGTAACCGGGAGAAACGCAACCTGCAAGTATGACTACATTGACAGAGAGTTCCTGAATATGGGCTATGTGTTTGCAGATACCGGAGGTGTCAATCAGTATACACCGTCTAATGCGAGCGAGGGTCTGAATCAATACTATGTGAGATGCGCTGATGATATCAATGGAACCAACACCATGGAGTATTCAATAACAATCTCGTTTATATTGGATACCCAGAACCCTACAATAACAATAAACTCCCCGCAGAATACAACAATAAAAGAGTCCATGCCAGAGCTGGATGTTTTCGTGGTTGATGCGAATCCATCAAGCATATGGTACTCATATGATAACTCAAGCAATATTATCGGCTGCTCCAGTGGATGCGCGTGGCTGACTACCAATATTGGGCCATTAACCGACGGAGCCCATAATGTGACCGTATACGTAAATGACAGTGCATCCAACAATGGATGGGAGAGTAGATACTTCAGGGTGGATACATCACCTCCGGCCATAGTGGCTGCGGGACCGACAACAGGACAGAGTTCATCGGAAGTCACAATACATGCTTTAACGGATGAACCATCTGTTTGCAGGTATAATGAGAGCAATATAACATATAACCTCATGAGTTCTTCAATGACCGGAACCGGGATAATGCACGAGAAGATGGTAAATGCAGTAACCGGAGCTAATACATTCTATATCCTTTGCCAGGATACGCTAGGGAATACTATGACAAACCCAACACAGATCTCATTTAATGTAACAGTGACTGTGGGAGGGGGGGCACCATCCATAAACATCGGAGGAGTTGAGGAAGACTACGAGCAGGGATCAACAGTCACCGTTTTTGCATCCATACTGGATGTTAACGGTTATCCAGTGGATCCGGGATACTGTAACGTGACCATCAGGCACTGGAACGGAACCGATCTAGTGGAGGATGTCGCAAACACCGCTATGAACTGGATCGAAACCGGGAACTATTACTTTAATTACCAGACTTTAGCGAATGCGGACTGTGCGAGTTATGGTATCACAGTGGAAGCCAACCCATCCGGGGTTGATACACAGGCCGTATCCGGATTCCATATCATAGAGGGCATAATCTGTGGAAACGCCGTATGCCAGACTGGAGAGAACTGCGAGAACTGTCCCGCTGATTGTGGAACCTGCCTAACTGACCCTGTTTGTGGTGATGCGAGCTGTGATGCTGGAGAAAACTGCGAGAACTGCCCAAGCGACTGCGGAGCCTGCATGAGCAGTTCCCTATGCGGAGACGCAAGCTGCGACTCAGGGGAGAACTGCGAGAACTGCCCAAGCGACTGCGGAGCCTGCATGAGCAGTTCCCTATGCGGAGACGCAGACTGTGGGCTGGGAGAAACATGTGAGAACTGCCCAGAAGACTGTGGAGCTTGTCCGTCAGGTGTAAGATCCAGAGTTCAGGGACTGGATGAAATAAGAGAAAGCCTAGCCTCAGTCGAGAATAGAACAAGCAGCATTGAGAATAGAACATATGAGATAAAGGCACTAGCCCAGAAGATATGGGATAATTTCAAGAAAACCAACTCCTCCGTCATCCAAAACGAAAAAATCACTTCATATAAACTATCCAAGAAATCAAGCATCAACATACAATACAATATCACAGTACCGGTGAAAGAAGGCTATTCAGTTGGAGACTACCTGCCGGTGAGGTGGAAATTCTGGTTCGTGGACGGGGAAGGCAAGTGCATAGACCAAGGAGTAGTTGGGGATATAAAACCCCAATGCACGCCATTGATAGCTGAAACCATAGGTCAAGCGAATGACACATTCCCCATAGAAATAAAAATCAGACCCTCCCTCAATAAAGGAAACTACTCCCTGGTCAGGGAATTCGAGGTAGACCCCGAGCAGGTGTGGATAAGCTACGGAAGAGGAGTCATCGCGAAAGTAGCGGTCATGGAAGATAACCCACACCCACAGGTGGAAGTGGACAATAAAAACCTGAAAACCCAGAGAATCCCCGAACAAAAACCAGGTATTATCGGCAGACTGATTGGAGGGATAGGATTCGGAAACATCCTGGCAGGCATTGTACCCCTATTGTTTTTAGTTTTGATAACGCTAATAATAATTGTATACAATATGTCTATGACAAAAAAAGAGGAGAAAGAAAAGAGGTGGTATGAAAAATAGTTTATTTATTATATTCCTGCTTGCATTCGCAATCTTTAGCTTCGTGAGTATAGGGGCTGATATAGTAGGTATTGTTGAGACAACAGAAAACAGAACAACCACCCAGGAGGGGGTGTTGGGCCCAATATCAGGGATGCAGGCAATCTCCGCCGACCTCTATCCCGGCGAAAGCATAGATAGTTTCGTGGATGTTGCTAACACCGTAGGTGATACCGCGACCCTCCGGGCTAATATTACGGGCAGTGTAAGCGGGTTCATAGAAATAAAGAACCCTATTGTTACCCTCGAGTCGGGGGAGAGGACTAATCTAGAGATTATCTTCAATGTGCCAGCAGATGCTAGTTCCGGGGTTTATTCCGGAGTATTAACACTTGATTTAGAGGGGAAAACAACAAGCATACCCGCTAATGTAAGGGTCTTACCACCCCAGGAAACCATATTTGACATAAAAATCAAGCTATTGACTGACAGCATATCCCCCGGCAAGAAACTACCAGTACAGGTTACCGTAGGTAACCCGCATGGCATTGAGAGAAACACGGTATTCACCCTGCAACTGCTTGACCCCCTCACAAAAGAGGTTTTAAATGAGAGCGAGATGTTCCCTTACATAGACAAGACAGTTACATTCACAGAGAATCTTGATATACCAGAAATTGAGGGCGGTAAATACCTCATCAGAGGAGCCCTCACCTATGAAGGATCCGCTAACAGGACGGAAGAGGTCGAGGATATACAGGAGATTAATGTCACCGTGAACTTATTCAAGCTAAAGTTTGCGGGCATACCAGTCTGGATAATATCTGTGGTATCCTTTATCCTTGTCCTCTCTTACGGGGGACATGTCTTATACAAGAGAAAGCAGGCGAAAGGGAAGAGATATCTTGCAGGCATACATTATAGGAGTTTACCCCGCCACGGGAAGAGATCCGCCTTCATCGGCAGAATAGCTGAATCAGGGATCAGGGCATTCATGGAGCTGGACAGATTAACCGAACACGTGCTGGTTGCCGGTTCCACGGGGGGAGGTAAAACTATTGCCGCCCAAGACCTAGTGGAGGAGGCATTGAAACGTGATGTTTCAGTTCTGGTTTTCGACCCAACAGCCCAGTGGACGGGTTTTCTGAGACCCAATAAAGAAAAGAGTATGTTCAGGCTCTATAAAAAATTCGGGATGGAAAAAAAAGAGGCTCGGAGATTCGACGGGGAGATAAAGATACTGAAGAAGCCCTGGAAATTGAATATCTCCGAGCATATGAAATCCAAGGGGATAACAATATTCTGTATGAACCACCTGGATCCAGAGAATATAGAGAATGTAATAACGGAGGCCATAGTGGATGTGTTTCGGGCCAGGATGGATGAGGCAACCCAATTAGAGACACTCATAGTCTTCGATGAGGTTCACAGGCTGCTGCCAAAGTTTGGGGGAACAGGGAGTGGCCTCATCCAGCTTGAGAGAGGTGTGAGAGAATTCAGGAAGTGGGGGATTGGGTTGGTTTTAATCTCCCAGGTATTAACCGACTACCCCAAGGACATCAAGGCAAATGTCGGAACCGACATACAGCTGAGAACCCGCTATGAGGGGGATCTGTCACAGATCAAGATGAAATATGGGGAGGCCGTAATGAGATCCATTGTGAAAGCCCGCGTCGGTACCGGGATGTTGCAGAATTCACACTATAATCGGGGGAATCCATATTTTGTAACATTCAGACCACTGCTACATAACCCGAGAAGATTAAGCGATAAAGAGCTGGAGCTCTATGAGAAATACGACCTGAAGATCGAATCTCTCAAGTTAAAGGTGAGGAGGGCTAAGGCTATGGGTGTGGACGTCTTCGATCCGGAATTGGAGCTGGGTCTCGCCCTAGAAAACCTGAAGAAGGGTTCATTCCAGATAGTGGACATGTATCTAGGGGATCTGGAGGAGGATATAAAGAAGCTGGATCTCAAAGAGCCCGCTAGCTATGAAACCCAAAAACTTAATGAAGAGGATGAATGGGAGAAGTTAGAGGATGAAACGTGACAAGTATATTAACCTAAAAAAATAATTGTTAACTGGCAGGATGTATACATCAAATCATGAACTGAAAGAAATCAAAAGATTATTCTATGAGAGAACAGGTCAGGCAGGTCATGGCTTGATGTATTCCGTGGGACAGATTATGGGAGGGGATACAGCCTCAAAGGTGGGAGAACAGAATTTTTTCAGGAAGCAAGGAATCAACAACTCCACCCCAAAGAGTGGAGTATGAACTTACAAAGACGGATAGTGTGGGGCATTCATCTGCGACTTTAAAGACGCAGTATTCTGCCGACTTTGTAATAAAATAAAGGGGATAAGGAGAGCAGGGGAATGGATAATAAACAAACAGTAAAACCTGTATCACATATTGTGCAGAATTTTGATAGCTGTATACCAGAGTCATGAGGAGGGGGAAAAACAGATGCATATCCCAGATAAATGAGGGACTTATCTAAAATGGACACTACAGAGAGATTAAAGACAGGGATTCCGGGTTTAGATGAGATGCTGGATGGGGGATTTCCCATACCGTCAACTATTTTATTGAGCGGAGAGCCAGGGACTGGGAAGACCACTCTGGCCGTTCAAAGCCTGTTCCATGGTGCCAGAGAACGAGAAAGTGGATTATACATTTCTGCCGTTTCTGAGCCCAGGTGGGTTATCCAGAAATTCCTATCCCAGTACGATTTCTATTCCCAGAGAATAATAGAATCTGAATTATTACAATTTCTAGACATTAGTGAGATAAAAAATGGGGAGGATATATTGAACAAAGTAATAAGGAATACAAAAAGGCTTCAACCAAGGAGGATAGTGATAGACTCTATCAACCCCATCCGGTCAAAGTTGGGAGGGGGTGAGGAATACCGGGAATTGATGTACGACCTCCTTTCTTCCTTGAAGGGTTATGGTTGTGTAACAACACTAATATGTGAGACTTCTTACTCTGATCTGTCAAAACTGAGCGAGGCGTATCTAGCGGATGGTATAATCATCTGTTCCTATAGGGAGGTGGAGAGTTCCCGTAAGAAGTACCTAGAGGTTCTAAAGATGAGAGGCACTGACCATACCACCGGGATGCGAGCTGTGAATATCTCCCAGAAAGGACTATCTATTTATCCAGAGTTGAGATAAAAACAAAGATGAAATTACCCACAATATTGAACAACAAACAGAAGGAGCAAAAAGAAATTGATGAACTCATCCTGAGAGGGGAAGAAGAGTTAGAGGAGGTAGGGGAAACCCTCCCATCTATAGAACAACCAAGCAAGATGGGAGTGGAGATCCAAAAACTCTGGGCACAGGTAAAAACCCTGCGAGAGATGATGAAGATGAATGATGAGAGATTCCAGAGACTGAGTGAAGGGATAGGTGATGTGAGACAAAGAAATCTTGCCCTGGAAAAAAACATCAATTCCCTGGAAATGGAAACCAGAAAAGCCATAGATTTGGTCGAGGAAGTCCAGCCCCAGAAATTGATGGAGGAGGTGAAGAAGGAAGATATCAAGGTGTTGAAGCTGGAGTCCAAACAAGAGACATTCAAGAAATTTCTGGACACACTCAGGGAGGAACAAAAAAAGATCAAGTCAAGTATATCCGCCTTCACAGGTACCGAAGCAGTGATAAAGCTCAATAACGAAATCAGAGAAGACCTAAAGAGCATAAAGAAGACCCAGTCAGTCATTAATAGGGATTCAGAGAAGGTAGAGGTCATCTTCGTCCAGATACAGAAAAAATATGGTGAACTTATGAAACTCTCTGGGGAATTCAGGTCCCTCGAAGATAAGTTCAATGAGGTAATGAAAAAAGCCAACCACTTCATGGTAGAATCGCAGGATCTGGTGAGGAAGGAGGACATAGAGTCTAGATTGAGATCCATAGAGGGGCTTAATGAGGAGTTTAAGGAGAGAAGGGAGGAATTCGATAGAGAGATTGGTGAGATCAGAGCTGTGATACCGCGGGTGGAGAGATTAGAGAACACTTTAAAGAGCAGGGTGGTGGAGATAGATGACGCAATATCTAAACTTACAAGGATGGAGCAAAAAAACTATGTCACCGAAGACGCATTCGACCGTGAACTAGACAGCTTTTATAAGCGAGTGATGGAATTAGTGGAAAAAAATGAAGGGGAGGGGGGATGAAATCCGCTACCTCAATTCTGGTGATTAGTCTATTTCTTATAGGTTTTATAGTATGCATATCATCTATCGTTAATATCTTCACGCACAAAACCGTAATCAGCTATCCACTACAGTTCATATCAGCCTGTTTGTTAATCATATGTGGGACATTGCTTATAGCCCGTGCAGAGTTAATACAGATCCGGGGCAGGATAGGTGATAGACGCGGATTTGATGAGCTTGATGCAAGAGTCAGTGGATTAGAGGGTAAAAAGGAACGGATTAGCAGCTGGAAGTTTAGCGACCTAGAGCACAGGGTTGATGAACTAGAGAAAAAGGTTAGGAATTGATGTTGGAAATGATCACCTGACCCTGACGGCCATGCCCTTATTGTAGTCCATGACTTCCCTGGGCGATAGGTGTAGTGTTCCAACGCGGATCAGGTTATCGTCTTTGTCAACAACCAATACCTCATCCATGCACCTCAGGTTGTCGTCGATTTCGAGAACAAACTTGCAGAAAACACTCTTGCCCTCCTCAACGAAGGGCTTAGCCTCATCATCCACGGAAACCCTCAACAGGGGGTAGGGAAATTTCTCACGCAAACTCAATGCCATTTTCTCCTTTGGAATAATCCAGTTGTCAGAAGCTCTTAATGAAGCAAATAATTCACCATCCAGGTACACCCAGCGCATCCTCCCCGTCCGCCTGGAGTTCTTGATGCGAACCCTTTCAGGTATCAGGGAGCCAGCCCCGGAACCGAACTGGTAGTCCATCATCGCCCTCAGCCGGTCAATATCCCTTACCTGAGCATAAACCTCCTCTCTCCCAACACTATCAGGGGCCATGTAGGAGACGAAGGGGTAGATGCTTGATAACTCCACGGGCACATCACCGAAGGGTGGCATCTTTATTGTTCTCTTCGAATCAACCCTTTTGAGTCTCTCCCTCACGTTGATGACCTCAGTCCTATGTTCTGCCTCAGGCCCCAGGTGATAGAATGATGATTTCCCAGTAATCCTGTCAAGGGTTGAAAGCCATTCCCCATGCTCTGAGAGGGATTGCAGGGCTGACAACAGCAGGGGATGCGACCTTAATCTCACGCTCAGAAGATTCCATAAACTACCCTCATGTATCGCCTGCTTGACCCTCGCTAATTCCTCAAAGGACACGTAAAGGTTGTGGCGTGCCAGCTCCCTCACCTTTTCATCCCCTTCAAGCTCTTTCAGCTCCAGCCCATAGCGGGAACATACGGGACAGCAGCAGGGCAGGTAACTTAGATTATCCAGATGGAGCGTTCCCATAGCGGTTAAATATCGCCCATCCCGGGCATACAATGCATAAGCGGCTGAATCAAACAGGTCACAGCCTAAAGCAGCAGCCAGGGAGAATACCATAGGATGACCTAAACCGAAGGCATGCACCACCCGGTCAAGGGGAATGTTCTTTTTGACTGTTGCAATGATATCAACCAGATCAGAGAAACGATAATCCTCCATGATACCCACAATACCCCCCACAGCACATAACCGGAAGTCTTCGCCAATCTCTTTAGCAGCCCTAGCCCTCAAGTCCAGGTAAGATGAGCCCTGTATTCCAGCATTAACTATAAAATCCGCCACCCCCCTGGCTTCCTTAGCCCTCTCCAAGGTCAGATCCAGCTGTTCCTCAGCCCTAGCCTTAAAAGCATCAGGCATAGATGGAATATCAAGGAAGGATCCAATGTCGGAACCGATTTTGTTCTGGAACCCGATGATCTCCTTGTTGGAGGTCAGCACGTTACCGTACTGCATTAACTGGAATGAACCTGAATCAGTGGCAACAACACCATCAAAGCCCAAAAGCCCATGAACTCCCTTATCCAGGACTTCACCTCTGAGTTCCTCATCCCGCAGCAGGATGTAGGCGTTGGTCATCACCGCAGAGACGTTGAATTCCTCCCTCAGCTCCCTTGGAGAAAGAACCTCCCTTCTGGGATTGACTACGGGCATCAGGGCGGGGGTCTCGATTTTCTTACCCCCTATCTCAAGCAAACCAACCCGTGCACCGATGTCCTTCGCCTTCACCTCAAAACTTAGCCGGGAACCCATTTTTATAATCACACTCCAATAGTGTCTTATAATATATGAAGCACTGAACTAAAATGGAATTAAGCGTAGGGGATGTGATGACCAGGGCAGTAGTGTACGTGAAACCCACCCAGAACATAAAAAGGGTAGCAGAGCTGATGAAAAGCCATGATATAGACTCCCTGCTGGTGATGGAGAAAAAGAAGGGGACGGGCATAGTAACAGATACAGATATAATACGGAAGGTTGTGGCTGAAGGCAAAGACCCTGCCCACATACATGTCGCTGAGGTGATGACTTCCCCACTGATAACCATAGAACCTGAAGAGGACATAGACGATGCAGCCAAGAAAATGTCCGAACAGCACGTCAAGCGACTGGTGGTAATAAAACACAATAATATAGTAGGCATTCTGTCAGAGGATGATATAGTGAACGTGGAACCCGCCTTGAGCACATTAATCAGGGAACACAACATGTGGAATATTGAGGAAATAACACCCACACCAGAAAGCCTATCAGGCGTATGCGAATCATGCAATAACTTCTCCGAAGACCTTAAGGTCGTAGATGGCAGACTACTCTGCGAGGAATGCAGTATCAGATAAAAATGGTTTCTGTTGAAGAGGTTATGAGCACAGACCCACTTTGCATTAGAGAGGAGGATATTCTAACCAAGGCCCAGTCTCTGATGAGGGAGACAGGATATCGGGCTCTGCCTGTTACCGATGAGAAGAGCGGGCGGATTATGGGGATACTATCCAGAGGCAATGCCTTAACCGTTACCTCCAGAAAAACCAACGTGGAGGTGCGGGGCGTAATGGGCCATAATGTTGTGACCGCTTCACCCGAGGAAGACCTGTTTTCTGCTGCCCGAAAAATCACCGAATCAGGGGTTAGACAGCTTCCCGTAGTAAACCAGAAGGGTAAGGTGATAGGAGTACTGTCCTCCATGGATATTCTCAGATCGTTCGTCGACCACGGCTACAAAACAGTAAAGAAAAACCTCCCAGAGGTTATGAGCAACGAAGTGGTTTCCTGCAGGGAAGATGATGAAGTGTCCAGGATGTGGAACATGATGGAACAGAGCGGCTTCGGAGGCCTTCCCGTTCTGGATAAGAAGGGAAAGGTGAAGGGCATGGTAACACGGATGGATATTCTCAGAAAGAGGTCCTTGCACATAGGCAAGGAGTCAGGTAAAAGCAAGAAGACACATATTATTAAGGCCATGACCGCTAACCCAAAGACTATAACTGTAGACTCCGGAACCCTGAAGGCTGCGCAGTTGATGGTAGAGAACAAGATAATCCGCATACCTGTAGTAGACGGGAAGGGTAACCTGGAGGGGCTAGTTGATTCAGAGGACCTGTTGAAAAGTTATCTCTCCTGAAAAACTATTTTTCTATACTCACATCCATCTATTTTATACAATGGAATTCACTCTTGATGCATTACTGGTTTTAAGCAGACCCATTACAGCAGACCTCACCAGATACATGAAGGAAGCAGAGGAACTTCTACAAAAGGGCGCCCCCGCAGGTGAAGGAGCCAGAATAGATGAATGGAACCTGGAGAAGGACCAGCTTAAGCTAAGAATCAAATCAGGAAGGTATGTCAGACCACATGACGCAGTATATCGGATAAAAAACTACCTGGCAAAGGAGATGGGAGCTGAATACAAAACGGGGGTGAGGGAAATCCTCGGCCGCAGGTATGAAATAATCTTTGAGGTGAAGGATAATCCAGAAAGGGATATGAAGGTTCCCTTCGTTAAAGAGATCAGCTTTAAGAATAAAACCTGCCGCATCCTATTAGAGAATTTGGATGACTCCTTTTTACAGAAAAACTATGTGGACCGAATCATCAACCTGGTGAACGAGAAGATAGAAGAGCAGTTGTATGCTGGGAAGGGCGAGCATCATGAAATCACCTGGTCATCGCCTGTGAAGGAACACGCAGGAAGTAAAGACCCCACACAGGAGATGAAGAGAAAAAACTGGATAAAGCATAGGGGAAGGGGACAGTGGATTTACGGCCCCATACCCACCAAGATAATAAAGACCATGGAATCCATCGTGGAGGAAGAGCTAATTAAGCCCTTGGGTTTCCAGGAGGTTATTATACCTAAGGCAGTTACCTGGGACGTATGGAAACGCTCAGGCCACGCTAAAAACATATACAATGAAATCTATTACCTAAGCCCCCCAAAGACCAGAAGCCGTGAATTCTGGGAGGATGTGATAGACGAGTACAGGATTACCGGAGAAATACCCCTAGATAAGATTAAGGAAAGAATAGATCCCCCCATAGGAGGAGTGTCCTATGCACAATGCCCGCCACTGTGGCCATTTTTCGAGAACAGAACCCTGGACCTGGAGCAGATGCCCCTGAAGTTGTTCGATCGCTCCGGCCCATCCATGAGATACGAATCAGGAGGCATTCACGGAATAGAGAGAGTTGATGAATTCCACCGGATAGAGATTGTATGGCTTGGGACCAGGAAACAGGTCATTAAGTTACATAAGGAAATCATCGAAGCATACAAGAAAATCTTCAACCAGGTGCTTGACCTGGAGTGGAGGCTGGCCTGGGTAACCCCATGGTTTATGGCCCAGGAGGGGATTAATGGATTAGCTGATGAGAAACATGAGATTGGGACAGTGGATTTTGAATCATACCTCCCCTACAAGGGCTCTAGGGATGAGAGCGAGTGGCTGGAGTTCCAGAACGCATCAAATAATGGAATAAAATACCCTGAAGGCTTTAACGTTAAACTCTCCGGCGGAAAGAAGCTGTACTCCGGCTGCACTGGAATAGGTCTGGAGAGATGGCTCGCCACTTTTTTAGCGCAAAAGAGCCTTAACCCAGAGAACTGGCCTCATGAGTTCAGGGAAGGCTTCGGTGAAATGCCAGAAGAAATCAGACTGCTTTGACACCCTCCCTCTTTTTCTTTTGGGTGTAGCGTATTAGAAAAACACCTACCAGAAAGGCCATTAAGGCAAGCAGGATTCTGTGTAACGTATAGTCTCCCCCCACATACATCAGGTAGGTGAGATTCATCCCGTACAGGATGAACAAGCCCCCTGTTTTGGTAAGGGATTCTATTGTCAATTGCACGCCGTTTTTTGTTTTCAGTGCGTAGCTTACCAGCATCACTCCAAGAGCTCCTGAGACAAGCATTGACAACATATCTTCCCACACCAGAGAGCTGAGTGCGTGCATCAGGAAAATACTGCCGAAGACTACAAACAGGAAGACCCTCAGCTCAGCATCATATCTCCAAAAACTTTTTTTAGCGTCTTTTTCCAATTCAACCACCTAATATCATATCCAGTTCCCCCTCATTGAGCACAGGCTTATCGAAGAAGTCCTCAACTATCCGGGGACAGGCCGTGTTAACCCATGCATCGACCTTGAAAGGGAGAACGTTGTCAGGGGTAATCTCGGAGCCAGTGAAGATAAAGGCCCTACGACCCGCATTCTCCAGCCTCTTCTTGACCTTGAACGCTTCCTGGGGGCTGAACTGCCCCTCCTTGGTGGAAACCAGCACCCCAAAGACATTAGCCTCATATGCCAGCATGATTCTAGCCTTCCTGGCATTCTTCAGCCCATCTATTTCCTCTTGGTTTATGGTGTCAGCGAAATCAGATAGAGGATTTGCGACCACCACAGGTTTCCTTGTTATGTATGCCACACTTAGGGGATGGAATCGTCCGGAGCCAACGTAAAGGTAAACATCCACCTCGTCTATACTTTTTTTTGCCGCTTTGATGTCGCAGCCCAGTATCTGACCTCCATCAACCACTCTA
Organism: Candidatus Altarchaeales archaeon ex4484_2; assembly: GCA_002254565.1. GTDB lineage: Archaea > Altiarchaeota > Altiarchaeia > IMC4 > QMZM01 > EX4484-2. The sequence goes on from NJEG01000011.1 coordinate 13,627, forward strand.
AGACCTGCTTTCTCAAGGATTTTTTTAACATCATCCATCTGGTTAAGGTGCTGGGCTGTGGTCAGCAGGCCGACGCTTTTGTATTCCCTAAGAAGCCTCAGAGACTTCTTGACAACCTTCCGGGGACTTCTCATGGAGTAGGCAGGTATATAAATTTTATTCATAGATTAGATTATTTGTTCAAAACCATTTAAATCTAAGGGATAGGAACTCCATCACCAGACCATTGATAACAGAAAAAAACAGAGTGTAGATGGTGATTAGAAGAGTAAAGGTTAAGCCAAAGCACATCAACATCACAGGAAATACTGGGATTTTGATGGAGCGAGAGTATATGAAAGCCGTTAGCAGGGAGATTCTCATTCCCTTATCCCTCAGGTCTCTCAACAAGGGATACCACATATACACCGGCCCTGTGGAGATAACACCCCCCATTATGGCGATAAACCAGCCCCTGAGGCCGGATTCACCTCCAATATATCTGGTAATTCTCTTTTGCTCTAGAAACAGGTTGGATAGGAACATCAAGCCGAAAACCAGCAACAGGATAGGTGTTATGTTAGCCACCAACATGGTGAAGTAACCTATTGTTTCCTGAAGTTTAGGGTAGTCTGTCAACGCCAGGAGCATGTACGCCAGGAAAACCATGGCCAGGAAAATCCATCCCCCGTTTTTCATGTGAACATCACCAGCGTGTAGGTTGTTGATATGGCCACGAGAATGGATGAGATGAAGGCCAGCAGGTTTCTGGCCAGGGCGTATTTTGTTCCCAGAAACATTGATTCCGCAGGTAATTGCACTACTCCAACGGTAGCCCATGCCACAATGAATGCTGTGATAGCAATCAAACTAATACCCTGTTTCAGCAGCTCCCCCCCGAGTATGTAACTGATTATGGGGTTGCCGACCGCTATGCTGCCGAATAATGCACCAACCAACGAGTCGGATACCAGATTCCCTGTGAATAAACCAGCATATGATCCCATGGGAACCAGCGTCAGGACCAGGGATATGAGGAGCATGACTCCCAGAAGGACCGGGATCATGTTCACCACGGCCTTGAGTGTTTTATTGAACGCTTTCTTGTAGAGCATATACTATTATTTTCAGGCAATGCATATATCTACAGCCAGGAGTTACTGGGGGTGCTCTATAAAAAAAATTATTTGATCATCCGCAGCAGGATGTCTGTTCTGGTGATTATTCCTACAGGATTGTTTCCTCTTGTTACTATAAGCCGTCCCACATCATATTTCTGCATTCTGTTGACGCATGTTATTATTTCCGCGTCTTCTTCTATGGTGTATACGTCTCCTATCCCAAGATCTCTTGCTCTTGCTGTTCTCTTGCCTTCGGATATGGCATTAACTATCTCTGACTCCGTCAGTATACCAACCAGCTTCTCGTCGTCTATGATTGGCGCCCCATTGATGTGGTTTTCCACCAGGAGCTTGGAGCATTCCTGGACGCTCATTGAGGGCGTTAGGCTTACCAGTTTCTTGGTTGATATGGAGGAGACTTTTCCTTTGGGTATGCTTGTTATGCTTCTCGCGTCCAAGAGTATCTCTCTCTTGGTGTCATCTCTCCCGATAACTGTTCCACATACTATGACGTGGTTTATTGGTGTTGGACCGATAACGATCTCGTCTCCGTCATCTATTTTTCTGGTGTCTCCCAAAATTGATATAATAACGCTGCAGGATTCAGGGTCTGTTATTTTGTTGAATGTTATCTTCTGGGCGTAGATTCCATCCATCTTTTCTTCCCCCCTGTAGATGGGTACTATGGCAGGGTTTTTAACTGCAGACAGCCCAAGAGCCTCGTATGCCTTCATCTCGGGGATATATCCTCCTCTGGGCCCGGGCACCCCTTCCACGTAGTTTAATGCCCTAAGCGTTTGCATCTGGTTTCTCACAGTTCCTGATGATTTATCCAGTGCCTTGGCTATTTTTTCCCCCCTGACTAGCTTTTTATCTTGCTCGTATATCTCAACGAGTACCTCCAGGATTTCTCTCTGTGTTGGCTGCAACATTTTTTTAATTAGTTTTTTTATTTCGAGTATTATTAACCTAGAAAGATAATTTATCCTAATTAATCATGATAAATACATGAATTATATGGAATTAACCCTTTAAAAACCAAAACAAAAACTATTTTATCTCCTCTTTCCCAGAAGACGCCGGGTTTTTCCAGCTTTCCGTGTAGACTACCTCATCAACACCCAAATACTTGAATAATTCCGCGCTCAGGCTGGCCTTTCTTAAAAGCAGGTTCTTGTCCTTATAGATGCTCTCAGGGAATCTAATTTCTACCCTCCCCCTACTGGATTTGACGTCGAAATCCTCTGAGGAGTTGAAGCTTCTCTCGATTATGTAGTTGATTTTTTGTTTCCTGGTTCTGGCTTCATCCACTATCTTAACATCGAAGACAACGGTTTTCCCGGCCATCTCGTGGTTGAAGTCCACCCTGACCCTGCCCCCTGAAACAGTCTGTATCCTCGCACGCCTCCCGTCTAACTCAACGGGCATCCCAGGCACGGGGTTGATGTTTTTTTTCCTGAATTCGCCAAGGGAAACAAGCCTCACATGATCCGGATTCCTGTGACCGTATGCCTTCTCCGGCAGGAGTACTATCTCCTTCTCCTCGCCTTTTTCCATGTCCTTGATAGCATCATCCAAACCAGCCAGTACCTGACCTTCTCCAACAACAACAGTCATAGGGGAATAATGTTTCCGCTCATCGTATAATCCCTCCTTTTTTGCTATCTCCTCGCTGGTTGAATCGAATATGTCACCATCTTTCACTCTGCCAGTGTATGCTATCTTCACAAACCGTTTACCTGCCATAGTATAATATTTACAATGTAACTTTTAAAAATCCCTTCACTTGTATTATTTGGGTCTAATCCCATAGTTAATCAACAAAAAATGCCAGAAGATTCAGGAGAACAAGGTATCGAGGAATTGGATGAAGAGATTCTGAGGATTGAACGAGAGGAGACTGAGACCTTCCAGGTCTGCCCTAACTGCGGCTCCATCGAGTTAACCGCTCCATCCACCACAAAGGATGTGTTGTCCGCTGCATGGGGTAGTACGCTGGACGGTAGAGTTTACTGTCGCAGCTGCGGATACGAGGGCCTGCCAATCCTCTTCGACCGCCATAGCATAGACGAATACGAGCGTTTCCGGGATTTCAGGCAGGAAAAACTCGGGAAGGGTGAAACCCTGATCTCTGAGAACCTTAGCTCAGACAGCCTGCGCAAGGGACTGACTCCGGGATTAGCCACCATACCCTCTTTTTTCATTCCAGGCTTCGGGCAGCTTTATAACCATAAACCCACGAAGGCGATATTGTTCGTTTCCGTGCTTGTTTTTATCCTCGGCTTTGGTTTAGCCTACAGGCAGTATTCTTACATATTAATCCTGATTCCTCTGGTATATTTAATCAACGTAGTTGATGCTCACAGGGATGCAGGAAGGTTAGGTGTTTAGTGATGGCTAAAAGTAATCGTTCAATCCAGAGGAAGAATGATAGAGAGAGAATAGAGAGACGGAACCGGATTTTAATTGGTATCGTATCTTTGACCATGATTTTCTCGGGTGTCTGGTTTTTTTCCGGGAGCAGAGCCCCCCCTGAGTCCACTTCTGATGTGGACGTTAGCATGTTGATTGACTCATACATGGTGAACGAATTAGGTGATGTTGTAGTGGAGGTTTCAGGTGCCAGGAACCATCTGGTTGCTGTGCCGAAGAGGGGATGCCTTAACCCCTACATCATCAATGAGATAAGGAATCTATCAAGTAATAGCGTGGTGAATGTTTCTTTTGAGGTAGCGAACCCTGAAGAGTACGGAAGCTCTGATTCAGTGTGCGGTCTTTATGCCCTCATCAACATGGATTCAACGGATAATTCCAGCAACTTGTCTGATGAGAGCAGGGTATTGTTAAGGAATGTTCTGGGGGACTACATGTTATATAGCAGTTTCCCCGCCAGATCATTGGATAACCTGTCTTTTGTTGATGAGGTGAGGGTTATAGTAAACCCTGATGCTGTTGTTGGGGATTTTTTCGTGGTCTCGGTTTTGCAGAAGATGGACGGCTCCGGCTTTATTGGTCTGTTGAAGGCGCCTGTTGCAAAAGGCCCTGTTGTTCAAGGAGAGATTGTTGACGTCTATGGTCTGCAATTTACTGGGCTGATATCTGACGGCTTTAACAAAACTGTTGTGGAGGAGTCTCTTGACCCAGACCTGGTGAAATCTTTTAATGTTGATGCGCCAAGGATTGTTGTCCATGATCCATTGGATGATAGTCTTACATCATCCCTCAATAGTCTGTCGGGTGTTAGATTAGAGTCTTCCGGTAACGAGACATTAGTTTATTTTAACGATTCTAGAAGGGGGGTGTTGGGTTTGCTTGAAGACATAGATTATTCTGTTGTGGAGGGTCGTTTTGTTTTGTCTGCTAGTGCGGGTGTTGACATAAACAAGACCGGGCGTGTTCTACGGGATGCTGGTGCCTGGAATCTGTCCATTAGCAGGCTGGCTTCGGTTTCTGTTCCTGAGGTGGTGGACTTCGACGGGGATATTGTTTTTCTCCGGAATAAGGGCTTGGTTGATTCCCTGGTGGGATTGGATGCTTCAGTGGGTGATAGAATCAACGTTAGTTTATCGACTTTATCCTTTGGAGAGCAGACAGTGGTTGTTGGCTCGGAGATGGTTTAGGTTTTCTATTTCTCCCTCACAATAAACCATGTGTTGTTTCTCTCAGCGGTAAAAACCAGCTTGCCATCAACCTCAACAGGAGATAGTATTTGACGGAACTGTAAATTTAGCTGGAATTAACTGGATTCCGCATGTTCAGGTGACATACTCCCCCCTAAGGAGGGGATATAGGGAAAAAAAGAAACCGCACAAAATTTATTCCCTGAAACAGATAGTATCAGTATAGGATGAAAACACGGGAGGAGATAGAGGAGATATTGAGGAAACACAAGCCCTATTTACAGAAAAAATTCAAGGTGAAAGAGATAGGAATATTCGGCTCCTACGCCAGAGATCAGCAGAAAAAAGAAAGCGACATAGACCTCCTAGTAGAACTGGAGGAGCCAATAGGCTGGGAATTCATCGACCTCAAAGAGTTCCTGGGGAAAAAACTGGGTAACAGAATAGACTTAGTCACAGTAAAAGCCCTGAAACCCCAGCTAAAAAACAAGATACTGGAGGAGGTCATCTACGCATGAAAAAAAGAAACCATAGACTATTCATAGAAGACATACTGGAATCCATGAACAAAATCAGGGCCTACACAAAAAACATGGACTACAACCAATTCCATCAAAACAACATGGCTGTGGATGCAGTTTTAAGAAACCTGGAGGTGATAGGTGAAGCAGCTAAGAATATTCCAGACCCGATCAAAGAAAAACACCCAAACATTCCCTGGAAAAAGATGGTCGGGTTGAGAAACATCGCAATCCATGAATACTTTGGAATAGACTTGACCATCATCTGGGAGATCACAACCAAAAACCTCCCGGAAACAAAACCCGAAATCGAAGAAATGCTCGGAAACCTCAAGAAAAAGAAATAATCCGGGCGGGTGATGACCTCCCTAGACTCAGGTTATGTAACTGCTGTTTATATTGTTGTTCGAGACCCCCAACCCCAGTTAGCGCCTTAAATAAATCCTGTAGCCCCCCAGCCTCCCGCTATAATTCCCAGTAGAAACCCGAAGCAAACCCCTATTTCTCTCTCACAATAAACCATCTGTTGTTTCTCTCAGCGGTAAAAACCAGCTTGCCGTCAACCTCAACAGGAGACCAAGCAGGATCATACTCCTTGCCGATCACCCGCCCACCATAAACGATAAAACATTTACCTCCTTCTTCTGCGATATAAGCTAACTGGCCGTTGACCTCAGCAAGAGATTCAATATAATAACTTGTCTCCTCTTCCATGAAATCAACATTTTTTTGATTCCATGGTTGTCGTAGATGAAGTGGTTGTTGCTGTAGATGAAGTATTGGTTTTTATGGTTGTGGTCGTGGTAGCGGATGTGCTTGTATCGTTTACCTGGTCTGTTGTAGACTTGTTTGACTCCATACACCCCGATAAAAGCAGCGCAGCAGCCGTTAACAACAGCAGGGCATCTATTTCCCTGTCTCTATAACACATTTTAACCTCACTGATTTACTTATGTTTCTATTGGTTATTCCATCTATGGCTCGGAGAGGGTTTAGGTTTACCTGAGCCATTTGCAGAGTTTCTCGAAGGCTTTTCTCCTATGACTTGTGAGGTCTTTGAGCTCAGGGTCTTCCGCATAGGTTAGCTGGTTTCCTTTAGGCTGGAATATTGGATCGTATCCGAATCCTCTCTTACCTCTTGGTTTATCTGTTATGGTTCCCTCCGCATTGCCCTCGAATATGTAGAGGCTGTTTTTGTCCTTGTATCCTATAGCTGACGTGAATCTTGCGTTCCTGTTTTCAAGCCCCGCAAGTAGTTTGAGTATGCCCCTGTTCCCTATCTTCTGGTACACGTATGAGGAGTATGTGCCAGGGAAGCCGTTGAGTGAGCTGATATATAATCCAGTGTCCTCTACTATGACCCGCTCCTGTGTTCTCTGATATACATATTCCACACCCTCCCTGGCCACGTTGGCTACGTCCTCATCCCTTATCTCAGGATAGTTGCCCATTATCTGCCGGAACACTATATCATATTCCTTACCCACCAGGTTACCCTCCCTAACCTTGTTCTGGTTTGAGGTCGCGAACAGTATTTCCATCCTAATTAAGAAATAGACAAAAGAAAATAAAACCCGCATATGTAGTCCAGAGTTTGTTTCTGTTTTTGCTCTCAAGTGAGGCCTTAAAGAGATACGTAACGCCAGCAACCTGATAGCGGAATGGAAGACAAAACAGCCAAGACCATAGCAGGGTGGAGGTAAAGTATTTATTTCAGTAGCACATAAGAGTCTAATACATTTCCCTTTTTCATCCATCCTCCACAAAAAAAATGACCTTAAACCCCCAGGAAGACTTCAACTACCTAAACAGGGTAAGCTACGAGAACTCCCTTAAAAAAATACTCGACGATAAAGAGATAAGATACTGGGAGCTCATAGATGGTTTCCCCCTTATCAAGAACATAGACTTGGGAACCTATAGGGAACTGTGGACCCCACCAAATGAACTCCTGCTCTTCTACAGCCTCATAGGAATCCCAACAAACCTCTTCCTCGGCGAGAGAATAATATACCTGAAGACTAAACTATTCAAGTGCATAAGCCAGAACAGGAGAAAAATAAGGGATGTTTTCGTGGACTATGGAGGAAAACTCTACTTCAGACACAAAACAGACCCCAAAGCAGTCTACGTGTTCAAAAGCAATGTGAAACCAGACATCCACCATGAGAGGGTAACCATAGAAAACAGCTATCAGCTGATATACAAGAACACGCCAAAAACAAGAAACGGGAATCTTAACCATACCTACATGCTGTTAAGTAACAGCATAAACAGGGTTTTAACCAAAACCAGATACTCTTACAACATCACCCTAACGCCCCAATACTACATAATAAGTTACAGTATAAAAGAAACCAAGCCCCTAAATGACCTATTCACCCCAAAAACAGGTGGCGGAATAACAAACGATGAGGAATTAAAGATAACCAACAACCTTATCGAGGCTGTACGGGCAGTGAACGAAACCTGCGAAAGAGAGATAAACTAATCCAGCTGCAGCGAGAGAAGACCCCTGGCCTCGTTCCTGAAATCCCTGATTTTCCTTGCCGGGATGTTTGTTTTAACAGCAAGCTGCTCCGGGGTATTACTCAATAAATCCTTGACCATCATAATCCCCGCGTCAGAGAACTTCCCCTTACTAACGGGATCAACCTTTCTTAAAATAGTTAGAGGATAAAGCTTTTTCCGATCTATGAGCGTGTTAATCCCCTCCCCCTTAGGGTATTGCCAGCCCAGCAAACGAACCCCCCTGCACAGGGAGTACTCAAGGGATGCGCTAGAGAATTTGGTGTTAGTGGCCAGCATAACAGATGTGAAACAATAACCTTTCCTGCCCACCTCCCAGCCCTCGCGAAGGTCCAAGAATCTGGCATAAGTATATAATGCAGCCTTCAATCCAGTGCATATTCCCTCCATGTTATGGTACTTGCACTCCACCAGGGTATAGCTGCCTTTCTGTTCCTCCCATACCACGTCGATTTCATGCACACCGCACCCGCCCCTGAGTATTTGCCTCAACCGGGTGGATAGACCCTGCCCCCCCAGTATCTCACCCATATAGGTCTCAAAGGAATAACCAGCAGGCCCTAAACGCATGATAGCTCTCTTGAGGTCATAAACGGATGCGAGAGAATGCCTCTCCCGGTCCAGAATACGGAAGGCTATATCATATATGTCATGGGTGTTGATGCCATCGTATATCTTAGCATCCACCCTGTCCACAACTTTCTGTGCAGTCTCCTCGGAGGCACCTGACCTCATAACCGCCCTCTTAACCTTATCGGGATTGAATGGCTCTCTTAAACCAGACTTCTTGACTACTTCAACCACAATAAACTAATCCACCCCCATATTTATATACTATCAAACAGAATGAATTACATGGACAAAAAAATATTATCTTTATTATTTATAGGAATCTTGTTGTTTGCCTCCGGTTGTACGCAGGAGAAACAGTTGACTAACAAGGAGGTTATGGCAAAATCAGAGCAGGCTATGACAAGCCTGAAAAGCTATGCCTTCGACATGGTGATGGATATGGAAATCAGCGGCAACATTACACCAATACTAGGCTCCACCCAGATGACCATGAACATGAACACATCCTCCCAAGTAGACATCACAAACAAGAAATCCCACACCACGGGTTCCATGAGCCTCATGGGTATGAACTTTCCCATAGAGCTATACACTATAGGAAACACCCAATACAGTAAATCTCCTATGGCAGGTTGGACTAAACAGACCATAGAAGGTGCATGGAATAACTCAAACATGGCGGTTGACTCAAGTATTGCAGATAGAATAGATGTGGTCAGGAAAGATGATGATGTAGTGGACGGCGTCGACTGCTATGTTTTCTACTTCCAGCCCGGGGCCAATGAGGTTCTGGAACTGATGGGTGCAAGCCAAAGCGGCATGAGCGGTATGGCTAATCAGGAGGATTTCATGGAATCAGTAAAGAATGTAGAGCTCTGGGAAAAGATTTCTAAAAGCGATTTCATTGTGAGGGAGATGCATATGGTCATGGATGTGGAAAGCGAGGATACTGATGCGACACTTGACTTCACCTTCAGAGTATACGACCTGAACAAGGGATTCAGTATAGTACTGCCCCAGGAAGCTGAAGAAGCCACGCAGATGCCCACTGCAACGATATAAATGCAATAATGCCCCAGATCCGGAAAATTTTGCGGCCTGTTTAGGGGAAGATGCACGCTGTGATGTTACTAGGGGAAAGCAGGAGACTTTTGAACAAGCCGTTCCATCTATTCAGGGATAGAGAGTTGTTTCTTCACGGCCACTCTGTCTTGGAGGAGGTCTTTGATAGGGTTTTAGTGGTGTGTGACAGCCCTCTTGTGGAGAGGCTGGGGGATTATGGACTAAGGTATTACTCCGAGAATTACCATGCAGGCCCCCTAGGGGGTATATACAAGGCAGCTGAGTCACTTGACAACGAATACCTGTTCATATTCGCCTGTGATATGCCGTTTCTAAACATAGATGTTATCGAGTACATGAGGGATAACTCCGAGGGCTGGGGTTGTGTAATCCCCCAAAGGTCTGATGGAAATGTTGAGCCGTTGCATGCAGTCTACAGGAGAGATCTTGTCTTGGAGCTGCTCTCAGATGGCTTCCCAGAAAACAAGAGGGTTTCTTTTCTCGTTAAGAACATAAATGATGTGTCTTATGTGGAGGAGGAGATGATCAGGCGGTTCGACAGGGAACTCATGTGCTTCCGGAACATCAACACACCAGAGGATTTGAGGTCATTGTCTCCTGGATAGATATAGTAAGAATCAGGGGGAGGTACTATTTCAGTAAATCAACTAATCCCCCAGTAATTTCAGCCCTGTTGTTTTCGTTTAACTGTTTTACATGGAAACGGTACATCCCGTATTTTAGGAGGAACCCTTTTATCACGCTCTCCCTGACAGCCAACAGGTTATGTTTCCCGCTTGAAAGCGCGTTTATTGTGTTCACTATCAAGCCCATGCCCTGCATCTCCAGAAGGCCTATCTCGTCGACGACTATCAGATGGCAGTTGGGGTCGTAGATGGCATCATATATCGCCTGGTGCGCGAACTTTAGCCCCTCCCTGCTCATGAAACGCTCGCCTACAGGCATCCATTCCCCACCACCAGCTTCCTTACAGGTCAACTCCATCCTCTCCCCAGTTAACAAATTCACTGCCTCAGTGCCCTCACCCCTCCTGGGTGCGATAACCCCACCCACATACCCTAACCACCTGGCAACCTCCCAACATACAGTTGTTTTCCCAGCCCCCTTACTCCCAGAGAGGATTATGTTCATTTTTTTTAGGTAACGCTTAAACCCAGAACCCAGCACGCCAGTATTACTGCCACAGCCAAAGGATTATGATATCTGTTATCCCCTAGATTCTGCAGCCAGCTTCCGGTTAATATGCCGACAGAAACCGTGAGAGCAGACATTAATGCTGTGGTTGTTCCATCTGATGCAACAGCATACATTAACTCTGTCAAGGTCTTGCTGGTCCAGTACCTGGAGCCCAAACCCACCACCCCAAACAGCAGGGCGAATCCTGCGTAGCTGAGGTACGCGTATCCTGCCCCGGCAGCCGGGTATTTCAACCAATCCCTTATCCCGTGCTTCTGCAACAGCTTCATCATCAAACCGAAGGCTAGTGCCTCAAGAAGTATGGACGCTATGGGTCTCAAAACCATCACATCAAATCCAACAAGGAACACGTCAGATGCCTTCATCAGGGAGGCAACCAGCCCCATGGACAAACAGTATACGGTAGCGTTCTTTGGCTGGTACATTTTTAAGGCAGCAGCCATCAAAAAAACCCCGATAGACATCAAAGCCGGTCCCTTCAGGGGATAGTGCATCATGTGCAATATAACCCCCAGTGTTGCCTCAGTGAAACCCCACATCGAGCCATACAATAAAATACCCCAAAAGCCTCTCATATTCATCTATAAAATACCTCCTATACTTTTTTGGGATTTGATCGTTATTACACGCAGTTTTTTGAAATGAGAGGTGAAATAACTTTTATCAATACACACCTCCCACAAACCAGATGTCTCTCGCTTCTTCTACCTCCGCTTTGCTGACTCCGTCACCAGCCTTCCATCTCGCGATGAAAAGCATCAGCTCGGGCATGTCTATGACGCCGTCGTCGTTGAGGTCTGCCACATGATACTATCCGTTATTATTTACGGGCCCGATAAAAGCATTCCCAAAAGCATCCAGGTTGGGAGGTGTTTGGTTATAGACAACCACATCATCGAAATCAACAGCCATACACCTCCCATTATCTGGAGAATTCTGATTGCTTCCGATCCCAAAATTAGTCCAGCCCTCCATTGAAGAAAGATTCCCATCACTCCAATCAACATCACTCTCGTTTATCAATAACACCCCATCCAACCAAAACTGAGCCACACCATCCAGCTGATTAGTGTCCATTCCCACATGTATCTCAAAAAAATGCCAGCAACCATCAGAGATATTAGAGGGATAAACCCTAGGCCAACCACAATCATAGCATCTCGCCTGGTAATAATCAGATGTGCTTTGCGCAATCAATGCGAACTGATCTCCCAACACAAACTCCGGTATTAAACTTGTGCTTCCTGAATGAAAATACAAAATCTTATCATACTGCAGCGGATCCCAGCTGAAACCATCTTCATACCTCATATACCACCTGACCCAAAGCTCTTTCTGGGGATGAGAAAATTCAACAGCAATTCCCCCACTATTACTATTTGTACCATCCCCCACCCAATGCCTCTGGCCTTTACCTCCCGTGCCGTTTGGATTATTCGCAGCAGAGGTTATCTGCTCATATAACCCGCTACAAGTCCAGCCACCACACTTACTAAGACCATCACAGTCTAATGGGTCACCATAAGTATTCCAGTCAGCACAATCATAGCTCGTCTCCCACCTACCATCCACATCAAAGGTTATTGACGCACTAACCCATCCCACAAAAAAGAGCATGATGAATACGATCAAAAAAATCCGCATAGCTCTCCCGTTCATCTAATATACCCCCACCCTGCCAGCAGCATACACCCCACCCGTTGACTCATCTTTTACCTTAAGAGCTGCTGGCGCGAAAATTTCGGGGTCTATCCGGTTGAAGTCACCAATTAAACAGTATCCTATCATCTAACTCCGGCATCAAGCACTCACCCTTCGCCTTCTCCACCAGATTAATGTCGTATCCAAGGCTGTGCAACCTGAACACCCCGACCTCGACTATACGGGCCATGACATTAATTAAACCCACATTAGATTTGCACCTGAACGCAGCCAGATAAAGCTCGGTTGCATTCATTTTCCCAAGTATTTCCTCGCACGTCTCCTGTGAAGGTAGATGATCTGTTTCAAAAATAAGGCATGCCTTATCTGATTTCTCCAAATATCCGACTTCCTTCACAATCGAATTCAGGCTTTTCGCGAGAATATTAGCTGGCCCAGAACCTAAAGCCTGCATCCCGTTCACGCTCATAAACCAGCCCGCCATCTGGCAGCTCATGGTGGCTATGGCAGGTTTCTTGGGCACATCCACGCTTATCTTGTTCCCATCCACCTCAACGGATGCCAGGGAACCCATGCAGGCCTCAGCCACCCTAATACCGGCCTCAATAGGATAATCCCTGTTTACGCCTAAATCCAATACATAAGCTGTACCCTGGTCTGTGCAGTATTCATCAATCCCGGGACAGTAGTCATCTGCGACCTCCCCTAGTATACCACATGCCCTCCTGTTCAGGTTCATTTCCTTAATACTTCCCCCATAAGTTGTCTAAGAGTATCTTTTGTTGATGTAGAGTAATCGAAGGGAGGCTTCATGGTCTGCCTAAGGGATATGGGAACACCATCCATCCTATAGAACGTGCCACCTGACTCGATACTGTCATACACCCCAGGCAACACTATATCGCTTAGGTAGGTTGTGGGGGTATGTGATACCTCCACAGTAACCAGGGGTATATCAGCCAGATACTCCACCACATCCCCTGGGAAATGCGCTCCCGGATCCGATGCCACCACCAGCATGGCATCAACCTCCCTCCTATGAAGCAGATCAATCGCTGAGGTGACCCCCGGGTTGTATCTCGGAAAGCCCCGGCTATAGTCCACAGCGTAAGGGTATCCAGTCAGCCAGGTGCATAATTCGTTGAATCCTGCAACGTTAGAGTGCCCCCGGTTAGCGAGTAAAACAGCCCTCGTGTATTTGTTGAGTTTCCTCACCAGATGCATTGCCTTCTCCATGTTCCTGTTCTTCCCCCTAGATGACGCCAGACCCAATCCCACAAAGACAGCACAATACTTCGCCTCCTTCATACCCCTAGCCATCTCTTTTATATCATCCACCTTAACACCAGCCACATCACACTTAAGCGGATAACCGTCTATCACCATCTCTATCGCCGTTAACAGCTCATAATCACTGTTCGGTTCCACCTGCACGAATAAATCAGCCTGGTCTGCTGTCAGAGTCCTTCTGGGGTCTACTACCGCTACTGTTCTCTCCCCCCTGCCGGCCCTGTATTTCCCTTCAGGATATAACGCGTGCTTGGACAACAGCCGCGGGTGGCTTTCCACCGGGTTGCAGCCCCAGAACACCACATAATCCGCCCTGTTCCTGACCTCACCAAGGGTTGCTGAAGGCATACCCTTCTCCTGGAGAGCCTGTACGGTTGGCCCATGGCATATCGTAGTGCATGAGTCCAGATAACCACGCAGGTATTCTGCCAGCTGTATTCCCTCATACATTGCCTCAGTAGATATCTCGGTTCCCAGGTAAACCAACGGCTTTCTAGCATCAGACAGCACCCTGGCAGCCTCGCTTATCGCATTCATCCAGCTGGTTTCTACACCACCAACAACTGGCTTCATCAACCGTTCACCCTTAAAGTATTTCATGTACTTGGATCTACCCATCCAGCAGGCATTTAATACCTCAACATCACCCTCCCCGACATCCAGCACTATGTCATCACATGCTAAACCGCACACCGGACAAGTATTGTTTTCGTGTCTCATTTCCTATATGAATCCAATATCTCACCTATGTTTTTGACATCCTCCAAAGTTGGCTTCAGCTCCGCATCAATGCCCTTGTATAACGGATTCCCGCAATCGCCCGTATCCCCCAAAGTTAACTGATTAGCCCAAAAACCCCTTGGAATGAACACATGACCACTTAGCACCCTCCCCTCTATTCTGGCCTCCAGCACAACCTGCCCGGATCTTGTTTCAACCTTAACCCTAGCTGGCTCCCCAAGACTGAGAAAGTCATCGGGGTTAATAAAGCAGATGGCAATCTCTTTCAAATATTCTTTTTCCATCTTGCCACCCCCCTTACAAATTCGACCCTGGCCCATAGAGGAGCCCGTATTCAGTAAAACCCTCATCTCAATCGTATTACACCCCCACCCTTAACAGTTAAATCACCCCTGAATACCTTTCCGTCTTCCTTCTTGAAAGAGGGGAGCATCTTCTTAACACCCCCACATGCGATTATCTCACCACCTGCCATCTCAGCACCCAAACCCCTTCCAGCCACCCCATCTATCCTGATCTCACCCTTCCTCATCCCGTATCCAGTGAACTCCCCCGCATCCCCGCCAACAACAATCAACCCACCACACATCCCTGCCCCCGTGTTGCATCCAGCACATCCATCAACTCTTATCTCTCCTCCAGTCATCCCAACCCCAGAGCCCCTGTATCCTGAGCCCAGATAGTTACCAGCATCTCCTTCAACAGTTATCTCCCCTCCGGTCATCTCCATCCCCGTCCACGATGCCGCATCTCCCTTAACAGTTATTCTACCCCCTTTCATCCCCTTACCAAGATATATTCCCGCATTACCCTCAATCACCAGCTCACCTGAGCTCATGCCCTCCCCGATACGCTGAATCCCGGACAGGTCACCTACCAGGGTAATATGGTCACCTGGCACCCCGCTTACAGAAAAATACTCACCAAGCTCTCTCACCCACTTACCCTCATATACTTTAAGCTTTTTAATCTCATCTAAGCTCATACTTCCCAGCTTACAGGGTGTGAGATTCTCAGCCTCCAGACCGAGTCTTGGTTTATTTATTAACTCAAGCACCAGATTATTCACGTCTTAACCTCCCTTGGCCTATTGATGTGTTCCAAACCGACACCATAGTTTGCTTCGTTGATACTGTAGTACCTGAATCTCTGCCTTATATCCCCTCGGAGGTCTTTATTGAGCGCAGGCTTAACGTATAATGTATCCCCCCCAACAGATCTGGTCTCCCCCCGTCTAGACACTATAACACCGTTTTTGATGGTGTACTCAGCCTGCCTAAAAGCTTTCTCTATCACCTCGCCTCTTGATTCCCCTGGATTTAGGTTATATACAGCAATATCCGCCCGTGCCCCCACAGCAAGGGATTTATTGAGCCCAAGACGTTTAGCAGGACCTGCTCTTGTTAACACCGCGATTTCTCCGAGAGATAGCTCTCTATCCAGCGACTCAAGAGTCGTTTTCTCTCTCGCTGATTTATGGCATCTACCAAGCTCCTGGCCCCTGTATTTCCTATCCATAAGCCAGGCTATTATTTTTGGATAATCCATAAATGAGCCGGCGTTGGGGTGGTCTGTTGAGAGGCTTATCTGCCAGGGGTTTTCCACAAGCAAGGCCAGCTCCAGGCCACACGCCCATTGAATAGCGTTTACGTGGTTTTTTCTCCGGTAGTTGTAGGGAACCACACCACCACCAGCCTCGTTTTCTATGTCCATATTACACCATCTCCCATGCGTTAACTCCCCCAGATAGTGCTCGAATCCCGAATCAGCTGTTAAGGTCGTGGTGTCCCCGAATACTATCTGCCCCATGTCTACAGTGACCCCATCCCTCCTGTTTATTTCCTTCGCCAGATCCGCTGCCCTGGAATCCATATCCCTCCACGTTTCCCCCCCATAGCAGCTGAACTGCAGGTGGGTCACGTGAATTTCCAGATTAAGTGAAAGTGTTTCCCTGGCCGCCTCCCAGCTCCCCGGCTTACCTATGTTGTTGAGATGCAGATGTACGGGATGCGGTAGTTTCAGCTCCCCTCTAGCCCGTACCAGCGCCTCTATAACCTGTTTTGGCGTTATACCGTACTCAGGTATCAGATCGTCTATGGACTCTATCTCCCCCCCGCGCTCCCATGCGATATAACCCCCGGGGTTAACAGCCTTCAACCCATAGGTTTTAGTCTTTGATATCATGTAGGCGAGCCACGCACTTGTTTTCTCTTCCTCACCTTCGCTGATGTATTCCATGATCTGGTGGTTGTTTCCAACCAGCAAAAGGCTTGTTTTGTCTACGTTGGGCGTATGGTTGAATTCATGATGCATGTGCAGGGCATTCAATGGAGCTACAGCAGGCTCATTCAAATGAGTGTACCCCATCACAGAATATTTGCTTCCAGTCTCCCGAGTGGTTGGCACAGGTGTTTTCTTCCCTCGAAAGGACTCGGGCCTCATCATCCGGGCTTTGTTAACAGCTGATCCTGCAAAGTGCGTGTGTATGTCAACACCCGAGGGCATCAATACCATACCTCTACAGTCTATCTCTCTTAGTTCCCCACTGATTCCCTCACTTATAAGCCCGTCAACAATACAGAGGTCTTCCCTCTCCCCCAGTATGTTATTTAAGGGATCATACAAGAAACCGTTTTTGAGTAACAGGTTTTTCATGCCAGCTCATAGGTTTTGTATAAATCAAATACCTGATCAGTATCCCTGAATATCTGCTTAATTATTTCCTGATGTATCCGCATCTTATGGTTTCCTGTGTAGATGCTGCCAATCACTGTTTTCCCGTGTTTTTTCACCACCCTATCAATCTCATCAACCCCGGAGATACCATAGGGGGGCACAGAGTTCAAATCCGCCAACACCCTAAGTTTCTCCAAACCACTCCACAGATTCTCAGGCAGCAGTTGCACCCCCTCAGGACCTGCAGCAACAACGACCTGGGCGTTTATTAATACATCCTTAAGCTGAGCGGCTGTTCCCGCCTCAGCTGCTTCAACATGAATGCCGTATTCTTCCCTTAAATTTTTAGTGGTTTCCTCGGCCCTCTTCTTGTGCCTTGAGGTTAATGTTACCCTGCATTTCTCTTTCGCCAGCAATGCCGCCACCGACTGACCCACCGGCCCCGTTCCCGCCAAAACAACCGCGTTCATCCCATCCACTCGGATGTACTCTTTTATGTTCCCAACGCAGGCGCTTGCAGTAGTATACGCTCCATCAGGATCCAATGCTACTGAAACCCTCATCCCCAACGGCAGCCGGTCAAGCGTCTCCAGGGTCTTTTTGAGATACTCCTTCGCTTTCATGATCTGGTGCCCCCCAATAAACACCGCAGTATTCTTCAATTCCTTCGGGCCTCTGGGGAAGAGGCTATGATAGATAATATCCGCTACCTCATCAAGCTCCACGTTATCGTACGGTAATACCACATCCACCCCAGAGTCATGCGCCACTGTTATGTCAAAGGCGCTGGCGTGCTTCTCGGTGCTAAGGTAGAGCAGTATCTTCTTCATTTTATCTCCCTGAAAACCTCCATAAGCACCTTCGCGTTTCCAGCGGTCATGATATGTGCCCCAGCTAATCCCTCATCCCGCAACTCATCAATCTGCTCCAGGATCAAGTGGATGCTTTCCTGGAAACTGTTTCCCGAATTAATTATTCTATTTTTGATTTCAGAGGGTATAATCACATTAGGAATCGATTCCAAAAACTCTATTATCCCAGCGTCATACAATGCCACCAAACCAGCTATGACCTTCCCGTGTATATCCTCCCCGTGTTGCCTCTCGTATTCATCCAGAAATCTTTTCAGCTCCCCGACATCGAAAACCGCCTGGGTCTGGAAAAATCTGGCTCCCGCCTCCAGCTTCTTTCTTGTCTTGTGTATCTCCCCCTCCCAGGGTGAGGCAGTATGAGTTAACGCAGCTCCCGGATAGAAGTTTGTTCCACCGTAGAGTTTGTTCCCGGCCAGGTCTCTTCCCTGGTTCATTTCCTGCATACAGCATAGCAAGGAGGTGCTATCCAGATCATATACTGGTTTCGCTCCCGGGTGGTCGCTGCTCTTGCACCTGGGGTGGTCTCCTGTTATCGCCAGGATATTTCTTATCCCATAAGCTGATGCCGTCAAAAGATCAGCCTCCAAAGCCAGCACGTTACGGTCCCGGCACGCTACCTGGTACACCGGCTCAAGCCCAGCCTGCTTGACCATGATACTCCCACCAAGCGAGCTCATCAACAAAATACTTCCGGGTATGTCAACAACGTTAACACCTGAGAGCTTACCCTTTATTTTCTTGAGTTCCTCCAGCTCCTTGCGGAACCCTCGGAGGTCAGCTCCCTTCGGCGGCGCAATCTCCGAGGTATAAACGAACCCCCTCCCCAGCCTCTCACTTAGTTTGCTCATTTTAGTTCAGGAACCCGTATCTTCAGATATTCCTCAAGCTTCCCCTGTTTCTTCATCTCCTCTAGTATGTGAACCCATACGCAGGGTTGGGTTCCCAGCTCACATATCCCCTCATGAACTCCCCCGCAGGGTCCGTTGAGCATGTTTTTAGGACAGTCCTCCATAGGACATTTATTCTTTAGGGTATAGGGTTTCAGGCATTCCCCGCAGTTCCTGCATATTTCGTGGGTTATCATTTTAGGGTGTGTTAAGAATACGAATCATGTGGAAATAAATTGTTGGAAGGGTTTTTATTATCCCATAACATTATTGAGGTCTGGAAATATCTCATATCCCATGAAAACCGTGCATTTCCAGATCAGTGCAACAGCATTTTTTTCAACCGTAATTACTTGATTGACTGGGTATATAATGTGTGGGGTTTTTATTTGCTGGATTCCTTGTTATTTAATAAGAATATTTATTTAGTTTATTTGGAGGTATAGTTTTTTTGTTTGTCATGGTTTGGTTTAAGGTTCCTTTTTTTATTTGGGATATAATTTTTTTGGAGGTGATTTTATATGGTTGATGGTACTATTAAGTTCTTCAATGATGTGAAGAATTACGGTTTCATTGAAGGCGACGACGGTAATGATTACTTCGTCCACCGCAGTGATATCGTAGGTGAAGCCAGTTTAGCCGAAGGAGACCGGGTTTCTTTCACACCCGTTGAGGGTGACCGGGGTCCGAAGGCCGATAAAGTAGAGAAGTTGTAAACGCTAACGCGTCTCTTCTCATTTTTTCTTTTTTTATTTTTTATTACTCTGGCATGCAAACAATATGCCCTTTAATGCATGTCTCACCTGAACCGCATTCATCCCGGATTTCCTCGATAATACTCTCCTGGTAGGTTGAGTTGAAGGTGTAAGGGTTTATACACTCTGATTTCAGGTAGTATTCGGCCACGTCCCCCTTAACAGTGCAGTGGTATTCATATAGATATTCTGTCCCCCCACAGTCTTCATCCTTAAAGCATTCAACCGGGGGATACACCCTGCAGTGGCCTCCACAGTCAGTCATTGTTTCACCATGGTTTTTAACATGATCGCTGCAGTGACTTGTGTCTGGTTGACCTGTGCACTGGGCCGACCCCTTCAACAGCATAATCCTGCTCTCAAGATAGGTGTGTGGGTTCAGGGTGGGAGCATCCGTGTAGGGAAGTCTGCTGGCCTCCGTCTTACTGCACGCAAGTATGTAACTGCCGTCAGGACTTATTTCCACATTCACAGGGTCACCTATCTGATACCACCACAACAGACGCCCCCCCTTATCCAGGAGATACATGTTCCGGTCCCTGCTTGCTGCAAGGATATAGCGAGCCTCCCCTGTAAGGCTGATATCTGCTATGCTCCAGTTGGTTTTGTAGTATGCTAGTTTCTCTCCTTTACGATTGTATAACCGTATCTCATCTCCCACACCAGCCACAAGGTAGTCGCCGTCTTCTGTTAATGCCAGGGCTGTTATTTCATCACCTACCTCGTTCTCCCACTTGATGGTGGCTGTTGTTTTTGTGGGACTGTGGCGTATATAAGTGAGTTTATAATTCTTTTCTCTTGAGGTGAATGATGAGGCGGTTGCAACCACTAAATCCTCCATGTAGGGGGTGGTGGCTATTTTTTTTTATTTCAAGACCTTAACTCCTTTGATTTTAGGGGATATGTTTATTTATTTGACGGCCCTCTGATCTGTTGTTGAGATATCCACTCCGATTTTTTCTGCTAAGTCCTCTACTTTCTTCGGGACTTCAGATATTATCTCTCTCCGCCCATCGGTCACTACATAAACCTTCGAGAATTGAAGAAGGAGTTCTCTAACAGAGACCTTCTTCAGGAGTTCTTTTTCTCTTAACCTGTTCATGAGTGCGTAGTAGTTGTATAAGGCCACGAAAGATAGGTATGTTTTATCGCTTTCGAGTGGATTCTTCAGCACATCAAATGCACACTCCACATGCTCTCTTTGCTTATACATGTTGTATATGCTCTCCCCATTGATGTCAAGATCGATCCGATAGCATCGTTATCTTCCCGAACTTCATTTCCTGCTGTCTCAAGTCCTCCCGCTTCTTGCTTCCAGCCACAATCTGTGAGATGAAGGTGTTTTCCTCCTCGCTTCTGAGTTTCACATCCTCGAAAAGGTAGAGGAAGACATCATCCAGCTTCTTTTTACCCCATTTTACACTTCTCTTGCGGTAGACGAAAAACTCGTTCAACTCCATTGAGTAGTCGATTACCTTGAAGTTCCTCTTTAAGGGCAGGACAAAAGACATGTGCTTCTCTTTAAAGACAGGGATTAAGTTGTATGATGCCATGCCCCGGTCCACGACCACCGTAACACCATCCAGACTTACTTCTTCCAGGGTTTTCTTGAATGACTTTATATCTCTTACAGAGCCAGGCAGCACTTTTATCATTGCCGGCAGCTGTTTGTTGACTGAGTAAAGCAAGGCAATGTTCACCTGTGGAAGATGGAGGTGGTCTTTGTTGTATCTCTTTTCTGCCAGCAATAGATTCTCTGACTGAGAGAATACATAGCTCAGGTCGAACAAGAGAAAATCTCCTTCACTAGCAATCTCTTCGAAAAACATCTTTTGGTTCACGATGTCGGAGCCTACCTCCCTTAAGATTTCGGAGAGCTTGTTCGGGGACAGGAATGGGTTCATTAGTGTTGAGATGTGTAGTTTACTCCATCTACTTGAGATAAGCTTGATGGGCTGTGGATCTATTGTTTTCACGACAGCCATTGCAGTGATCTCCTGGTAGTGGTTGGGGAACGCCTTCTTAAGCGGCTTCAGTAGTGGTTGTATTGCGTTATGTACGAGTAGTGAGTTCCCGTACTCGAATATGTTTCTCACTGCGATCCTCTTTTCTCCTTTGATAAGTCCTTCTCTTGTTAGTCTTCCCCTGTATTTGGAGATCTTTTTTGCCTTCTTCTTTTTTTTATCCCAGACTGTAGTGGAGTCGTAGACGTAGTATCTATTCCCATTCTGTTTCACCTCTATTCTCTTCTTTCCCTTTCTTCTTTGCTCGCTCACCCATTTATTTACCCATTTGTCCATATCCCCTATTAGGGAATATATAGTTAAATATACAAAATAAACCATAAAACAAAGACAACGACACAAAAACACAAAAAACAGAACTATTTATTCCCTAAAAAACAAAGAGTTAAGGTTAGAAAAGAACAATATCGCAATTCATCTATCCCCTAAAGGGAATAGCGTTCTTGCTCAGTAGGAAGTAAAGTATTTATAATATTAATAACTATAAAGTATTAATAACTATAAAGTATGATGGGGGTTATTCAACATGCCACACAAAAAAGCTAATCCACGAGTCAGGGAAACAAAACAGAAAAAAAATAAACTAATATCTATAGCCACATTATCCCTTCTTTCTTTTCTACTTATATCTAATGTTAATGCGCTTGTCCGCAATCCTGGAACCGGCTTTAACTACTCCACGATACAGGAGGCAATAGATAATGTAAGCACCTTGGACGGGCATACGTTGGTACTTGATCCCGGGACATACACCGAGAACGTGGTGGTAAACAAATCGTTAACCATCAGATCAGCTTCGGGTAACCCCTCAGACACCGTCGTGAACGCATCCAGTTCCTCAAGCAACGTAATATCAGTTACAGCAGATAACGTAACTATAAGCGGGTTCACGATTACGGATGCTTCAGCATCCGATAAGGCAGGGGTTTATCTCGGCAATGGCGTGAGTCACTGTAACGTGTCGGATAATATCATATCAGGCAAATACCACGGCATATACCTGAACCAGTCAAACAATAACTCGGTGATGAACAACAATGTATCAGGTAATGATTACGGCATATATCTAGTTGGCTCAAACAACAACTCGCTGATGAACAACAATGTATCAGGTAACCACCTTGGCATTTGTCTGATGATTTCCTCAGGTGATAACAAAGTCATAAGTAACACAGCAAACAGCAATGAAGCGCATGGCATCTACTTGTATTCCATGTGTGACGATAATCTGCTTGTGAACAATACAGTGAATTCAAATAACCGTAGCGGAATTAATTTGATGGATTCAAGCTATAACCTCCAAAGCTATGACGCTGGAATCAGTGTAGAGTCATTCTATAGTGTAGGGGGGAATAATACGCTCGTGAACAACACCGCAAACTCAAACCATGGACTCGGCGGCATCCGGACTTAAGCATGTATAACACGATCACAAACAATACCATAACAGGTAGCAACGATACAGGCATTACCGTAGAATCATTGGACACAGTGAACGGGAATTGTACGACCGTCAACAACACCATCTACAACAACTTCTTCAATAACACAAACAACGTTAAGTTTAACGGAACAGTATATGTGAACTACTGGAACACCTCTAAAACATTAGGAACAAGCATTATCGGCGGCCCCTATCTGGGTGGAAATTTCTGGGCACACCCTGATGGAACCGGATTCTCTGAAACCCATAATGACTCTAACTCCGATGGAATCTGCGAGGCAGTCTATGATTTAGGTAACGGAAACATAGATTATCTGCCTTTAACAAATAATGGTGTTAACGTATCATCTAGGGTCACAAGGGCATTATCCCATACCTCACTGGATGCGGGTGAGAACCTGACTGTGACGCTGACTGTGCAGATAACCGGAAACGAAAGCTATTATGCTATAGATGAGGTACCGCCCGCTGGGTCTATGGTTATCGACTCAGGGGGAGGGAACACATCCTATGCAGGCCACATAAGGTGGGCTGTAATCGAGAACGCCACCTCAGTACTATACACCTACATAGTTGTACCCACCCGGACAGGAAACCACAGCTTCAACGGGACCTACATGTTTGAGAACATGACCAACGAAACAATCATTGGAGGAGATACGGACGTGGAGGTTACTGGCACATCGTTTGGCATCAACCTATCTGTTGGATGGAATGCAATATCTTTAGCACTAAATAAATCATATACTGCAGAGTCCCTTCTCGATGAGATAGAGGCGCAGGGAGGAAGCTGCTCTGAAGTAGACCGGTGGTACTCTGGAGGATGGAACGCTCACATACACAACATCCCCGTGAACAACTTCAATATACTGGAGGGGCTGGGATATTATGTGAAATGCAGCGGAGATGGCATATGGAGTCAGGTATCTGACTACTTCAACAATCCGATAGCAATAAACCTCCTTGTGGGATGGAATGCCCTATCAATCCCCTACTCAACAACCAATTACACAGCAGAATCCCTCCTCGACGAAATAGATAGTCAGGGAGGAAACTGCTCAGAGATAGATAGGTGGTACTCTGGAGGATGGAATGCTCACATACACAACGTTCCTACGAACGACTTCGATATACTGGCGGGGGAGGGATACTACATTAAATGCAGCAACAGCAGCACCTGGACGCCAACATAAAAATTGCTTGTGAACCAGAGGGTTATCAACAAGAAATTTGTGAAGTAAATTTCTTGGTTATTATGAGGTATTGCTATACTTTATAATTCAATGAAAAAAAGAGGTATAATGGATCATATATTTATAGTAAAAAGATAGAATTAATTAATGAGATTGTTGTTTGAGGGATACTATAATGGCTAAAAAGAGTATGAATAAAAGGAAGGGAATATTTTTGGTGGTTTTTTTTCTATTAATTAATGTTGGTGTATGTGCAACTTCAGATCCGATAGATATACATGAAACCAATTTAAGGGATGTTCACGCAACGGTATCATGGATTACCTCCTCAGAGGTTACTGGATGGATTAATTATATTCCGTCTAGCGACACACGATGGGGTCAGGTCTTTAAGGCCGATGGGGTAACGCCTGCTTCCGGCACCATAGTTTATGTCCAGATAACAGACAACGACGGTGCGGGGTCTGCAGGCGATTCAAGCCTGTTATCCTACCTAATTAAAGATGCAGACGGGGGATTTTATATGCTTAATCTAGGTAACGCCAGAACCGCTGATCTGGGATCATATTTTAGTTATTCCGCTTCAGGAGATAACATGAACATCACCGCCTACGCCGCGGGTGATGAATCAGTTGATCAAGTAATTGACACATCAACTGCAAGCCCATTACCGGCCATGGTAATGCCCGGAACTCCACCCACCATCTCCCCAGCCCTGCCGGATATAACCTTCGACGAAGACGGATGCAATGACACAGTAGACCTGGACGACTACGTAAGCGATGCGGATGAACCTGATGCTGCATTAAGCTGGAGTGCATCAGGAAACACCCATGTACATGTTACTATCCCTGCCGGCCATGTAGCCAACTTCACCGCAGATGCTGACTGGTATGGTTCCGACTACGTCACTGACGTAGATAACCTTGACTCAGAGATTAACTGGAGCTGCGTAACAAACAGCACAAACCTGACTGCTACAGCAAACAACATAACCAAGATACTGAATCTATCAGCAGGTTTAGTTGATGTAACCGGAGAAGATGTTATGGTCACCTGCACCGCAACAGACCCAAACGGCCTATCAGATACAGATTCCTTCATTGTTAGTGTTTTGGAGGTTAATGACCCGCCAGTCATCGCTCCCGCTCTTCCGGACATAACCTTCGACGAAGACGGATGCAATGACACAATAGACCTGGACGACTACGTAAGCGATGAAGAGGACGCTGATGCTGCATTAAGCTGGAGTGCATCAGGAAACACCCATGTACATGTTACTATCCCTGCCGGCCATGTAGCCAACTTCACCGCAGATGCTGACTGGTATGGTAACAATCACCCTCACAGTAACCGATACAGGATCAGGAACAGCACCACTAAGCGACAGCGACACAATATCTGTCACAGTCAACCCGGTGAATGATGCGCCAGTAGTTGATTTATCTACCCTAAGCGGCATACGTATTGATGATGGAACGTCACAGACAATAGGCCTCTCAGGTTACGTTGCCGATGTAGATAATCTTGACTCAGCGATTAACTGGAGCTGCTCTACAAACAACACAAACCTGACTGCTACAGCAAACAACATAACCAAGACACTGACTCTCTCAGCCGCACCTAATTCCAGCGGCGTGATCGTCCTAGTAAGCTGCACTGCAACAGATCCAGAAGGTCTTTCAGACACCTCATCTTTCTCAGTTAATATAACAGATGCAAGCGTAAACGATGCGCCGATAATTACCTCAACCCCCAACACCTCAGCTTCTCCGGGTGTATTGTACACATATGATGTTGATGCATCTGACCCTGATACAGGAGATGTTTTAACCTACTCGCTACTAACCAACCCCAGCGGGATGTCTATCAATTCAAATAGTGGCTTGATTACCTGGACTCCAACAGTAGCTCATGTTGGAGGCCAGTTGGTTGAGGTTCAGGTAAGGGATTCAGGGAGCTTAACAGACAACCAATCATTTACCATAACCGTAGCTCCATCAGCTGATACTACACCTCCAGTCCAGTCCCAATGGTCTCCCAGCTCAGGGTCTACAGTGAGACATAAGTTATTCACCTTAACCTTCAGGTTGAATGAGTCAGGTGAATGCAGGTGGTCTCTAACCGATCAGAACTACAGCGCAATGACGGGAGACTGTAGCGGGGACGGTACCACATACATGTCATGTGAAATCTCTGTATTAAATTATGGCACTGTTTCAATCTATACCGCATGCAGGGATATCTACGGTAATGAAGATAATGAAACCAGCAACACAGGATTAACATATAACATCCGGAAGAAGACGAGTAAGTATATGGAAGTGAATGTTACATCCGGGTGTGTGGGTGAAAAGATATTTATGCAGGTACTGGACGGAAAAAGCGATAAACCATTAGATGATGTGATGATAGCAGTGTACTCGGGTCATGGATCAACCACCTACAAGAATCGTATAATGAAGGGGTATACTAATAAGAGCGGAATTTATGACGGATTTATCCCCGATACTAGCGGCAAGTATACTCTAGTATTTGAGAAAAGCGGATACCCTACTGAAGAATACCGGATAGAGGTATGTGATGAAACAGAAAACATCACGACAACAACCTCGACATCAACAACCTCAACCACGACAACGACCTCAACAACCTCAACCACGACAACGACCTCAACAACCTCAACCACGACAACGACCTCAACAACCTCATCTACTACAACAACGGAATCAATAACAACTACGACCATAGCTCCAACACCGCCATCAGATAATAATATTATCCTAGTTATCTTGTTAGTAGTAGTCCTAGCAGCTGGAGTGGTTATCCTGCTGAAGATGCGGAAGAAGGGCGGCGCAGGAGGGACCGGGGAAGATACAACATCTTTATTGAGTGTATAACCTGGAAATCAACAACTTCCCCTCCCCTTAAAGGGTAGAGCATACGAGCGACACCCCTGGATATTGCGGTGTGGAGATTCAGCGAGCTGAATATTGCATGAATTTACCTGTCCTGTCGGGCAGACAGGGAAAACACACAAGGTGCAGTATCCTTGCGTGTTTGTAATGAAACGAATTAGGTTGGAGGGATTTTTTTGATTAAAAGAATAATCTTAGTTGCCCTGATGGTTTTTTCTGTGATGCCAGTTGCAGTGAATGCGGTTGTCCATAACCTTGACTCCGGCTTTAATTATTCCACGATACAGGCCGCAATAGATAATGCAAATACCTTAGATGGGCATACATTATCAGTTGATCCTGGAATATACACCGAGAATGTGGTAGTAAACAAATCATTAATCATTAAATCAGCCTCAGGTAATCCATCAAACACCATCGTGAACGCATCCAGTTCCTCCAGCAACGTAATCCTAATCACTGTACTCCCTCAGAAACAATCTCACCAACATAACAGCTAACTCAAATTCGATGTATGGTTTCGACATGTATGCTTCCTACAATAATCGTTTTGTGGATGTTCGCGCAGATTACAACAACAAGGGTTTCTATTTTTCGTTTGCCTCATACAATTGGGTGGATAATTCAAGTTTCAGGAATAATAGCGAAGCTGATATGGGTCTGTATACAAGCGACGGATGGTGGTGCCCTAATTACTTAAGTAATGTCACCGGTTCCGGAGGCAGAGCAATCGGGTACTACTACAGTCCATCCAACATAAGTAATATGAATTTTTCTGAGTTGATTTTGTGTAATGCAGATAATTCAACCATAACAAACGTGCGCGTGGAGACTTACGATACAATCAAGAACAACGGCGTATTGGGTTTGTTGGTGGATAACTCATGTTTCATAAACCTCTCCTCAAACTACAATGACCGCGGCATGAAATTCCAGTATTCTCACTACAATAATTTCTCAGGGATAAAGATAGAATACAGTAAATGGGATGGGGTGAGGTTTGATGACTCATCCCATAATCTCATCGAGGATTCTTTTTTTAATAATACGGAGTTAAATGATGGTCTCGCATTATACACCTCACACAACAATAAAGTTTCGGGGGTTGTTGCAGACTCAAATACTGGAGGTTACGGCGTTTACCTGCAGGATTCAAGGGATAATTCCTTCTCTTCTCTTGTTCTCAGCCGCAATCACCAAGGATTTCAGTTAGGTGTAAATTCATCGCATAATAATTTTACGGATGTTGTTGCCGAAGGTAATACATTATTTGGAGGTTACATAAGTTCTGTTTCCAGCAGTTCAGATTCAAACATCATGGATAATGTAAGTGCCCGGTCGAATGGATGGTATGGGCTATACTTGGATGGTGTTTCATCAAACATAATACGAAATTCATCTATCGAGAACAATACATTATATGGGATATATCTCTCAGACGCCTCAAACAACAACATAACCAATTGCACGATAATAAACTCCAGTGCATGGGATTTCTACTCCGCATTCAACTCCACAAACAATACAGTTAAAAACACTCGAATCAGCCAGACAAAGATCTCCTTCACCGGCTTGGACATAGCGTTAAAGCAAACTCTTAACCCTCCCGCAGACCCAAACGGGGCTGCAAACATAGGCAAATACCTGAACATAACAAACAATTCAGCTGGCAGCTGGATCAGCCTCAACATCAGCTACCTCCCAAGCGACTTGGGAGGTATGAATGAATCCAAACTGAAATTATTCAGGTACCATGGTGCCACATGGCAGATGGTCCCGGGAAGTGCCGTAAACACCGTAGACGATTTCGTCCACGCCAACATCACAAGCTTCAGCACATTCGCACCTATGGTAGTTAAAGCTGAAAGCCTCAGGGTCCATAACCTTGACTCCGGCTTTAATTATTCCACGATACAGGCCGCAATAGATAATGCAAATACCTTAGATGGGCATACATTATCAGTTGATCCCGGCGTATACACCGAGAACGTGGTAGTAAACAAATCATTAATCATTAAATCAGCCTCAGGTAATCCATCAAACACCATCGTGAACGCATCCAGTTCCTCCAGCAACGTAATCCTAATCACTGTGATAATGTATCCATAAGCGGGTTCACGATTAAAGATGCTTCAGCGTCCAATAAGGCAGGCATCTACATCAATAATGCACACTACTGCAACATTTCAGACAAACAAGTTATCTAACAACGGTGATGGAATCTACCTTAACTATAGCTCAGACAACACCCTCCGAAACATAACAACAGATAACAACTCTGTGGGAATATACCTCCGGAGTAGCTTCAACAACACCCTCCAACGCATAACAGCAGATAACAGCCAGGAGGGAATATACATCCGCAACAGCCCCAACAACACCCTCCAAGACATAACAACAAATAATAACTGGTGGGGGATAGACCTCGACTCAAGCTCCGGCAACATCCTCCAGGATATAATAACAGGTTATGATGACTATGAGGGAATATACCTCAGGAATAGCTCAGACAACACCCTCCGAAACATAACAGCGAAACACAACAACGAATACGGAATCCATATCCGCTACGACTCAGACTACAACAACATAAGTGATTCCCTCATAGAAAACAACACTCTTGCAGGAATCTATCTAGAAGAATCTCTATCAGGCGACCCAGAATACAACACCATATACAACAACATCTTAAACAACACAGTTAATGTGGATATAGACTCTGGAGCAACAGGGAACAGATGGAACACCACAAAAACAATTGGAATTAATATCGTGGGTGGGCAATATCTTGGAGGAAACTATTGGACTAACCCAACGGGAACTGGATGGAGCGACATATGTAACAACACCAACGGAGATGGAATCTGTGATGAGGTCTATGACTTGGGTGATGGGAACATTGATTACCTGCCTCTAACGACAAACGGAACCGTATGTATCCTCGGCATCAACCTATC
>NJEG01000036.1 GCA_002254565.1 Candidatus Altarchaeales archaeon ex4484_2
TCCCTATGCTCATAACTTCTCTTAGGGCATCTCTTTCCATCTTGCTCAACTGGAATAGCTTAACTGGTTTCATTATGCTCATATTGGTTTTGTAGTATAAAATAAGTTATTTTTGAGATAAAAAACCTTTGTGTTTTCTGAAGTAGTCAGCTAGGCCCCCCTCCTCCAGAATCTCAAGCATCACATCAGGCAGGGGTTTCACGTCAAGTTTCAGGTTGACGTCCAGTACGTCGCCTTCTCTGATTTCCTCAACTCTCATGCATTCCAGAACAGGTAGTCCCACATTTATCGCGTTCCTGTAGAATATTCTGGCAAATGACTTGGCTATCACGGCAGATATGCCCGCATATTTTATTGCTAGAGGAGCCTGTTCCCTCGAAGAGCCGCAGCCGAAATTCCTCCCAGCCACCAGGAAATCACCCCCCGATATTTTGCTGTAGAAGTCAGGGTCCAAGTCCTCCATAACATGCTTTGCCAGCTCCCGATTATCCAGTGTCTTGAACTTGTATCTACCGGAGATTATGTAGTCTGTGTTTACGTCGTCCCCAAATATATGTACTTTACCTTTCATCCCTGTAGCCATAATAAGAATAAAAATGAAAACATATAAAGTAATAAGGATATAATTATTAACATAGAATGGCTGATGAAAAGGTTATGGATGCAGAAGATGAGGAGATAATAACTGAGTTAGAGTCCTATGCCGTGCCTTTAGAGGAAATCAGTTTAAAGGTCAGTATTAGGGATGTTGGTGATTACGTACCCCACTACCACATAATGCTCCCAAGGATAGATAACGTTACAAACGCATTACTGGAGAGAACAAAACACGGCCTGGTTGGTGAGATACAGGTACGGCGAGCTGCTGGAGGGGGTATCGATGAGATACTTGAGCTAAAAAAGAAGTTTGGGGTTGATGCGAAAGAGAGGCTGAAGTCTGTTCTAAAGAAGGCCTCCAAGGAGGACATAGCCCTCTTAAGCAGTAAGGTAGTCAACGATATGGTGGGTTTAGGTGATATTGAATATCTTTTAGGAGATAATTTCCTTGAGGAGGTGGTTGTGAACAGCAGCAGGGATGTTGTGTGGGTTTACAACAAGAAACACGGTTGGCTGAAGACAAACATAGAAATACCATCTGAGGATATGATTATGAACTACTCCTCCAGGATAGCAAGACAGGTGGGTAGGGAGATAACGCACCTCGAACCCCTGCTTGATGCTCACCTACCCAGCGGTGATCGGGTCAATGCCACCCTGTTCCCGATATCAACTGAGGGTAACACCATAACCATAAGAAGATTCTCCAGGACACCATGGACTATGGTGCACTTGGTGGACCCTAAATTCAACACCATAAGTTTTGAGGCAGCTGCTTTCCTGTGGCTGGCCTGTGAATATGAGCTCAGCATGATTGTTTCAGGGGGAACAGCATCCGGTAAAACATCCATGCTGAACGCGTTGATGCCCTTCTTCCCGGCAAACCAGAGAGTAATATCCATAGAGGACACCAGAGAGTTGAACCTTCCCGACTATCTTCACTGGGTCCCCCTCTCAACCAGGGCCGCTAACCCGAGAGGTGAGGGAGAGGTCTCCATGCTGGATCTGATAGAGAACTCCCTGAGGATGAGGCCTGATCGGATAATAGTCGGCGAAGTCAGAAGGAAACGAGAGACTGAGGTATTGTTTGAGGCGATGCACACAGGTCACTCGGTGTACGGGACATTCCACGCCAACAGAGCCTATGAGGTGGTTGACAGGATAATCAGCCCCCCGATGAATATTCCCCCAGTGGTCATGGGTTCACTACCTATGGTGGTGATACAACACATAAACCGGAAGACGAAACAGAGAAGAACACTGGAGATTGTTGAATTGATTAAGACTGAGGGAGATAAACCAGAAACCAATATATTATACTCATGGAATCCCAAAAAGGATGTCATAGAACAGGGAAATCAAAGTATACGGGTGTTGGACGAGATATCCACGTTCACAGGGATGGACAGCTCGGAAATAAACGAGGACCTGGAGGGTAAGCAACAGATTATTAAATGGCTCATGGAAAAGGGCATTAAGAGCGTGAATGACGTGGGAAAAATTATAACCGAATATTATATAGACAAGGACACAGTTCTCGACCTGGTTGAATCCGATAAAGATTTAAGTTAAAATGAAGTAATATAGATATAATGAAAAACCCGTTTGCTACAGATAAAATAAAGGATTCATCGATGGCTTTTAAGTCTGGAGCAGAGAGGTTGTCTGTTGCTTTCCCTGAACTTCACTGGGAACTGAAGAGGGCTGGTTTTGACATGGACGCTATACAGTATATCGCCGTAACCCTTTTGGTTACCTTCAGCACATCCATATTCATACTCGGCTTTGTTCTTGCACTAATATTTGTTTTCAAGGTCCCCCTTGACCCGTATATCGGTGCGGGCATGGTTGTTATGGTCACTGTTTTTTCTTTCTTTTATGTGTTACTTCTCCCTAAACTGGAGGTAAAGAGACGGGAAAAAAGGATAGATGGGGACTTGGATTACATGCTCAAGGATATGGAAATCCAGCTCACAGCTGGTTTACCGTTGTTTAACTCCATCGAGAGCATAGCTGAAGGAAACTATGGAGCATGCTCTGAGATATGTGGGGATATAGTGAGGGATGTGGAGTCAGGTAACTCCATAAAAAATGTTTTAAACGATTATGGGATAACATCAGCTTCCGCATATCTGAGGAGGACGCTTTGGCAGATATCCAATGCAATCCAGACCGGTTCGAATATAAAAACCGCTCTTGAGGCGATAACTGTAGAGCTTCAACGGGAAAAAGAGGATAAGATAGAGAGCTACGGGAAGGAGCTCAGCCTTTGGGGGCTGATCTATATGCTTATAGTTATTGTGGCGCCCTCTATGGGAATAACACTGCTGCTTATTATGTCCAGCTTCCTAGGTGGTTCATATATTACTGACACCACCTTCTGGTTGATTCTCGCTATGCTTGTAGTAGGACAGATTTTTTTTCTTTATCTGATTAGAAGCAAGAGACCGAATATCTAAAAATGGGGAAGGAAATAAAAAAGGGGGATAAGCCCAAAATCGAGGTGGAAAAGAGCTGGAAGGAACCGGAGGAAAGAAGGAGGAAAGGTAACTTCAAAGAGAGACTGGGGAAAATACTTTATATCCTCAACCCCATAAATCTCATAGCTCTGATAGCTAAAGGAATTTATGCTATGGTATTTACCCTAGGTTCGTTTGTTTTCTTAATAATCAGGAAAATTGTATCATCCATTAGGCCTATGACAATGATTTTTACCAATTTTTTCAGGAACATATTCCACAAAGTAGGGGCACTATTCCCCTCCAACATCAAAAAAAGGTTGGAGAGGCTGCTTCTGGTCTCTGGTTTGACCCATAATCCCGAGGAAACCCTGGGTGTGGTCTTCATCTACAGCCTGACTGTGCCTGTAACCGTTTTTGTATTAATAAAGTTCATGTTAGGATACCCTAACGAGATATTAATATCCGCAGCTCTAGGGTCTCTGGTGAGCCTCTGGGTACTGTTTTACATACTTATCATTGTAATAATCGACAAACGTACCCAGAATGTCGAGAGTGTATTACCTGACGTCCTTGTTATGATAAGCCAGAATATGCGGGCTGGGATGACGCCATATAATGCACTATGGGCTGCCTCTCGGCCTGAATTCGGTCCCCTTGCTGTTGAGATACAGAATGTTGCAAGAGACACGCTTGCTGGAGTGTCCTTTGATAAAGCCCTGGTGTCAATGACCCATCGGATTAAATCAGCCCGGCTGGAGAGAGTGGTCAGTTTAATGATACAGGGAATGAAATCCGGAGGTGAGCTGCCTGCTGTTCTACAGGAGATTGCGGAGGATATAAGAAACGAACTAGCCCTGGTCAAGAGAATGCAAACGGAGACCACCATGCAGGTGATGTTTATAGGGTTCGCTCTAATCTTTGGCGCACCCCTCCTGTTCTCGGCCTCAACTCAGTTCGTCATGGTTTTTTCGAAAACGCTTCAGGAGATAAACATACCCGAGGACGCATCAACAGGTAATATGATAACCATACATGATTTCCCTGTGGCTGCATCCATAGATTGCGGCTACCTTGATTTGAAGTGTGAAGAAAAGTTTAATTTCAAGGTTTATTGCCTTATTTGTTTATTTATATCAGCACTCTTCGGCTCCCTGCTTATGGGTCTGATGAGAAGTGGGAGAATAGGCTCTGCCTCGGGAATGTATACTGCGATTGTCATGGTGATAGTCTCTATAACTGTTTTTATAATATTAAACACCGCTCTAGGGTCGTTGTTCTCCAACATGATCTCGTCCTGAGCTTCTTTTCTCATGCGCCTCTAGAGCATACCTTAGAATATCCTTATCCAGGGAAAGCCTGTAGCGCTCCCTGAATTCCTTATCCAGGGTCACTGAATCAATCTCTACCCCCCCAGACACCTCATCCACCAGATTACATAAATCCTCGGTGAGATTCCATGGGAAAATAGTCCATTGCCAATCCTCTGCTTTCTCCCCGTAGAAGTCAGGCCTGAAACTAGATTGTTTCTTGTAGATTAATGCTGCTGTCTCCACCTTGCCAGTGTTTAGAGACTTCAGGTGTTCCAGAGCCAGCCGCATACTGTCTCCTGTATCCACAACATCATCAACCAGGAGCACACCCTTACCCTCAAAATCCCAGGTAGGTGGTGTTTTTATCTCAGCCTTCTCGTCCATGGAGGCGGTTTTACCCCAGTGCTCCACTCTCAAGAAAAGAATATCTTTTATGTCAAGTATATCTGAGAGGTTCATGGCAGGGACCATCCCACCTCTGACAACAGCAACTACATAATCTGGTAAGAATCCAGAACTCCATATCTCGGCTGCAACCCTCTTGGAGAGAATCCACATATCCTCCCAGCTTCTTAACTCAGCACGAAACCCTTCCATTTATAGCTTGCTTTTTATAGCGTTTATAATTGTTTGTATAGAACTGAAAGCCAGTAGAAACGCGAAATCACCATGGATGTTAGCGTCAGGAACAGAGAAGTTGGTTGTGATAAGGAGTGTGTTTTCCTCCTTAACGTTCAACAGAAGGAAATCGGATAATGATCTGCCAAAGGTTGATAATACTCGTACTTTGCCACTGTGGACATCAATATCCAGGAACTCGCCCAGAGGGTCAAGATAGGGCCTTATAAGTATCAGTCCTACATTCTCCAGCTGATGTTTCCCTTCATCCTCCAGCAGCTCCGTTGAGCCGATGTCTTTTTTCTCCAGAAGGTCTATAAGCTTGAATGCTTCTTTTTTCTGGAATGCGATCACCACATTACCTGAGAGGTCGCCTGATATTGGAGAGTACATACAGATTACCATACTCTCAGGCCCTCCAACGATGCTGGCTATATCGCTCTTGTTCACTATTTTTATTTCTGGAACAACAAGCCGAACCTCTTTTTTGATTAAATCAGACATGACCCTGGATGCATTACCTGCACCCATATTTTCTATTTCCTTTAATGCATCCTCAACCTCTTTTATACCATTCATAGTATCGCCTCTGATTCTTAAATGAATTGTTAATATATTTGCTGTTTTAATATAAAATGTTTTGGTTTTTAACTACCAGCTAGCACCACCCAGATTACACTAGTCCCTTATTGATACAAAAAGTCCCAGCATCAAGGCAATCAACCCAACTATAAGGAAACCAACGCCCTTGATGTCGAGTTGGGTTTCTATAAACACAGCCGCTCCATAGGACACCAACAGTATGCCCAACACGGTACTGGATAACGCAATCATGAGCTTGAAGAAATCGTTTTTCACATTACTGAATCCGTCTTCAAAGCCCAACCTTATTCCATCACCTACAACCCGGGCTATATAGTCCGCTTCGTTCCGGATTTCTTTTTGCACATCTTTTAGGAGAGCCTTCTGCACCTCGAATATAACTCCAAGTATGGTCTTAATCATTTAGTCCACCTACTTTGAAAGAAGTTTACCTAGAATTAATCCAGCAACGAATGCTCCTGCAACCCACTCCACAGGTTTCTCCCTGATAGACTCAAGGGTTTCCTCTGTTTTCTCGTTAAGTGCAACTCTAGCAGCATCCACTTCCTTGTCTACTTTTGTTTTCATGGATTCTATATCCCCTATAGCCCTCTTTTTCACATTCTCCACATCAGACATCGCCTTTTTAACGTTTCTATCTACCGTGTCCTTGATTTCTTTTTCCAACTTCTCATCAAGTATTCTCTCTGCCATAAGCAACCACCTCACATGTGATATAACTACTTTGAACTTAAGAGCTTAAAAGCCCCTCTGTAAATATTTATGTAACCCCTAGTAATATACTCTCATGGAAATCACTACAATAGATTATATCCCTGGATGTGAGATTGAAAAGATGGGGATGGAACTGGGTGGGCTATTATACAATAAATGAGTGGAGAAAAAAGGAACCTGGGGGTTATAGGGCTTAATGCCCTGCAGGTCGCAAAGTCAGCTGAGAGTGCTGGCTTCAATGTTTTTCTAGTTGATTACCATATGGATTCGGATGTGCTGGATGGGAAACACTTCCCACTGCAGAAGAATCCATTGAATCCTAATCTGGGTAAAGATTATTCTGCAGCGAAATTAGTTGATTATGCTATCAAGAAACTCAGCGGCTTGGCGGATGATATCCTGTTAACCTCTGCCGTAGGTTGTAACCCCCCCCTAGTGAGGGAGCTTGAAGAAGAATTTAATGTTGTGGGTAATGGTTTCGGGGCTGTTTCCAGGGCAAGAAACTGGCACATGCTGGAGGAGATAGCCAGTAATGCAGGCTGCAGGGTACCTGAAACCGTCCCTGTTGAATCCAGAGCAGAGTTGGTTGATGCTCTTGAAGAAACTGGTTTCCCTGCTGTCTTAAAACCTTGCTTTGAAGGCTCTGGCTTCCA
Organism: Candidatus Altarchaeales archaeon ex4484_2; assembly: GCA_002254565.1. Classification (GTDB taxonomy): domain Archaea; phylum Altiarchaeota; class Altiarchaeia; order IMC4; family QMZM01; genus EX4484-2. The sequence continues at coordinate 6,958 of NJEG01000036.1, forward strand.
CCAGAGAATACTCCATAGAATAGAGGACCTGGAGTTTATAGAAGAGTTCTATGATGGAATGCTGGTCCAGAAAAAAATTGATGGGATTCCTTTAAGCTGCTCCGTCCTCTCTGATGGAACAGATGCGATCTCATTAACTGTGAACAGGCAACTGGTTGGTTTAAGAGAGTTTAATGCTAAAGAATTCACCTACTGCGGCAACATCATCCCCTACGAAACACCTTACCAGGAGGAGATAAAAAATTTTTCCCGGGAGATAGTCTCCTCTCTAGGACTTGTGGGATGTAATGGCGTGGATTATATCCTTAAAGGAAGCGAGATATATCTCCTAGAGGTTAACTCCAGAATACCGGACACACTGTGGGGTGTGGAGCGGAGGTTGGGGATTAATCTGGTAAAGGAGCACGTCTCTGCCGTAGACGGCAGAATGACGCCTGTTTTCAGGGAAAACAACGGCTTCTATGGTAAAGCTATTTTGTTCTCTGATAAACAGTTGAAGGTGGAGTCAAAAATTGATTTGGAGGGTGTCGGGAACATACCCCCTGAGGGCACACTGATACAGGTAAATGAACCAATATGCTGTCTGTATTCAAAAGGGAGAAACGATGCCTCCGTTCTGGAGGGGTTGATTAATAAAGCTAGGGAAGTAATAGGGAGGCACTTGATCCCTTCCTGATATTTTCGCTTAGGGTGTAGTTTCCAACAACCTCTAACACGTACATGGCTTTTTCTTCCGGCTGGTAGACTATACAAGGTTCTTTCCTGCAGGGGGGTACATTACACTCTATGTGAACAACCCGGCCTCCTGAATCCATCCATATCAGATCTATGGGGAATTTCATGTTCTTCATCCAGAAGGGATGGATTCCTTCCTTTTCGAAGACAAAAAGCATGCCATTATCAGTAGCCAGGGATTCCCGGTACATTAAACCCCTGCTCATCTCTTCACGCCCGTTGGGTATTTCAACGAGAACACATGATTGATTGAAACAAATTTTTCCTGCGGGCTCCGTGGAGAGGATCTGGTATAAAATAAAAAAGAGCATAACCAGAGATAACACAACAAGCACAGTCTTAGCTGGTTTCATATTCATTCCTTAAGTGATTCAACAATCAAATCAGTTACTGATACCAGAGATTCTCTTTGGGGTAGGGTGTCTGTACAAACGATGCTGTCACATACTTTATTGAATATTTCAGTTCCCTTCGAGAAGACGCCGTGCACGCAGCCCAGGTTTATCGTCTTAGCTCCCTGAGACCTGAGGGCCCTGGATGCTTCAATCATTGTTCCTCCGGTGGATATCATATCATCCAAGATGACAACAGCCCTACCCTCAACATTCAAGTCTTTGGGTTTGATCTCCACCTCCTCCCCGTTTATTCTATTCTTCTCCAAGTAATCGAACTCGCATCCTGTTTTTTCAGCTGCTCTGCCGACAACCTCCCTAGCTCCCTCATCTGGTGCAACAAAAACCGGGTTACCTAGTTTTCCTGCGAAATACTTCGCAATCAGGGGCAGAGCATCCAGATTATTTATTTCCATCCCGTGGAAAACATGCACCCCGCCAGTATCAAGGAAGTGTGCGTTCACGAGGGTAAGATAATCTGATTTTTCATTCAGGAGCGATAGGACGGTCTTCGCTGAGAGGGCCTCCCCTTCCATAAACTTTTTGTCCTGCCTCATGTAGACCAAGTAGGGGAACACTGCATGAATCTTTTTTGCACCTGAGTCCCTTAAAGCGTCGAGGAGCAGTAACGATTCAACCAGAGCGTTGTTGTCTAAAGCAGACTGGACCAGCACAGCTTCCTTGCCGCAGACATCTGACAGAATCCGCACATATATCTCCCCATCAGGGAAGGTTTTTATCTCCACATCACCCTTGGAGAAGCCAGAAATCGCAGATATTTTGGAGGTGAGTTCTATGGAATTGGAACCGCCGTAAACAATCATGTATAACTATTCGTTTTATCTCTTTATAACTATCTACCTTAAATGACTCAACAATAAATGAGATATTTTACGAAGAATAAAATTGTCTTTTTCAAAATTATGTCGATGTCCAATCACTACATCATGTTCTTTTTCTAGATTCCTTTTTATGCCATCTACATGCGCATCTCCACAAAAAACCACGGCTTTCTCATATCCTCCATCATTTATTTTGGTTTGAATATGCTCAGACATATGTTGCTCTCTTTTCGCGTTAATACTGCTATTAAATAGCGTAATCATTGGGAGGATATAACCTAATGGCATAGCTAAAATAAACAAGATAAATACAACAAACTCCAAGATAGAGAACCCCTTGATTAATAGAGGAATGAAATAGCAAAAAAAGGAGCATGCTGAAATGATAACGACTAAATACTTCCACCATAATGGAATTAAATCATTAAATTTTGACATAGGTATGTCTATCTCCTTATCAATTTCGAAATCCCACTTCTCAGACCTTTGATTTAGAAAATCATCGAAAGTTTGTCTATGAGTTATCCATTCTCCGATTTTAAGAAATGTGGTATATCCTGTATACCCGGACCAGAACAGCCACCCTAGCGGAAAGACTTTTAGGTTGTGTTTATCCTCCATTCTACCTTCCTTGAAAAATATTCCATTTTTAATTTTTAGGAAATCGAATTCCCATAGGTCTTCAGCATCTTGCCGAGATACATGACTCTCACCAAATAGGATTATATCCGACATTTTAATAGGAGTTAGATAGGAGTATAATGTATCAGTGCTATAAACATGTAAAAAGAAAAAGAAAAAGAATAGGGAGATTAGATGCTTTTAACTCTTTTAACCCCATTCTTGCTGACGATGGGTTTCTTAACACTTGCTGGAAGCCAGCTTGGCCTGTTCGATGGGGAGTCTACCATCTTCACATCCCCTGAGAACATGTGTATAGAGTATGTATTGTCCTTGTTTCTTCTGCCCCTCTCCCTGAGGTTTATGTCTTTGAATCCTCTGGTTGCAGCCTTCAAGGCAGCCTGTCTTGGTGTTCTACCCGTAAAAACGTGTTTATTCCCGCTTTTGTCCTTCAATTCATAGTATTTTTTATCGGCCATTTTATCACCTTAATACATATCATTAGGCGGCATTCTTTAAAAAACAAAACGCCACAATACAATATGGGCTTGTTTCTTTAAAAAACAAACAGGTATTAAGGCAGTGGAAAAGAGAAAGTTATTAATTAAGTCTTGTTGCTTAATATCTAACATGGTAAAGACTCTCGTCTTGTGCGTTGACCGCGATAACGACATCGGCAGGAAGCTGGATGTGGATGGCCCAATCATAGGAGTCAGCGAGAACATTAATGTAGCCAAGGAACTTGCCATCAAGGACCCGGAGGATTCAGACGTCAACGCCATCTTCGGGGCCGTTAAATTAGCAAGGGAACTGAAGACTAAGGTGGTCACATTAACGGGAGATAAAAACGTAGGTGTTAAATCAGACATAAGAATAGCTAAACAACTTGACAGGATACTTGAAATGCTCAAACCAGAGGGTATTATTCTGGTTACAGACGGCGCAGAGGATGAGCAAATTATTCCATTGATTAGCTCCAGAGTCAAAATTAACTCCGTGAAGACTATTGTCGTAAGACAGAGCATCGAGCTGGAGAAGGCATACTTCAAGATTAACCAGTTCATCAAAGAGGTCGAGGAAGAACCTAACCTCGCTCGCCTGGTCTTTGGAATACCTGGGCTGGCCATAATAATATTCTCTGTCGGCGTTTTATTGAACGCATTCTCCATAGCAGTTGCTTTAATGCTTACCTTTCTGGGATTATATTTTCTCGTGAAGGGTTTCGGCTTCGAGGAGGAGGTCTTCTCCCGCTTATCTAACTTCTTTGATTCATTGTCTATAGAAAAAATAAGCACCTTCGCTTATATCATCTCATTTATTGTTTTCTTGTGGGGTGTCATGAACGGCTATCTGGAGTTCGACCGAGCCAAACCCCCGGAGCTAACTAAAGCGGTTGCTGTGTTTTTCGTGTCAGCAGCTGATATGATATTGATTGCGTGGGTTATATCTATAATCGGGAGGATCATAGACGAGTTCAACACCAGAAGATACCTTGGCATCAGGAGGGATCTTATTCTTTTGGCTTTTGGTTTCATGGTCTACACCATACTAAAGCCTGTCGCAGACCTCTATCTGCCGTTGTCTCCCTTCGAGCTGGATAAGTTTGTTCTCTCCGCCTTGATTGGTATCTTAACCTTCCTTGCAATTATCTATTTTACAAAATACCTTTTTATCGAGGAAATCAGGAGTAGACAGAAGACTATTAAGTCCTATTCCCAAAAGGAGGTGGTTGATGAGGAAGGTAACAGTTTAGGTCGTGTTTCTAAGGTAATCCTTGACGGCGCAGGTTTCATAGGCATAAAAGTTGGTAAGAAGATGATTCCCGCAGAGGATGTTCTTTCTGCCGAAGAGATGGTGACAGTTAAGTCCACTCCGTAGCATCATAGCATTTCGTTCAGCCCGTTTATACTCTGAAGATCTCCCTTGACAATCAGGACATCACCTTCCAGGATTTTGGTATCCTTGTCTGGGTTGTATATCCAACCCACGCGTCTCCTAATGGCTCTTATGTAGGCACCTATTGTCTTGGAGAGCCTTAGTTCACCCAATGTTTTATCCAGCAGCTTTGATTTCTCTGAAACATGTAACCGGGCTACCTGCTCCGTGCTTTCCCCGAGCATTGACTTGTAGATGGGATGGTCCCCTATACCTCTCTGGACCACGTCCACTATGTCGTCAGCTGAGTCTGCGATGTTTTGTTTTCCGCTGCAAGAGCCACGTGGGAGATTCCTGCGAGGTCTGCTGCGTCTTCCCGGCTCCTGGCTGACAGGAGCAGCATCCCCTCAATCTCATACTGTAGGTCGTCCATCCAGGCCTCCAGCTTCTGCACCTCGTCCGATATCTCCCTGCTGTTTGTTAACAACGCGGAGTAGGCTAAGTCAACCATCAGTTCGGAGGTATCGCGCATCTCAACAAGGATGTCTTTAACAGTCCTCTTTTGGGAAATGGCCCTATCCACTATCTCATCAACGCCGTGTTCGGTCATTTTTTAGGTTATTATATTATCCTTCCTTTTCTATTTTAAATAACGTTATATCATCAACTCAACAATCCATACTGCAAAAATAAGACAGATTATTGTTGCTATGTCCCCCACTGTTGAAACCAGAGGCATTAGTATGTTGTCCGGGTCCAGTCCTTTGGATGAGGTGTATATTGCCAGCAGTATTGTGAGGAGTGCCAGTAGTATTCCAGCTAACGTTCCTGCAATGAGCGCTATGAGGGTTAATTCGATTATGCTCGCATCCCCCGGAAAGCCTGCTATCTTGTAGGCGCACCATGCTACAATCCCCAGAAGAAAGGATATGGTAATGTTTAGCAGGATTGTGGCATAGAGATTGTCTTGGAGCATCTTGTTCCACTTAAGTTCCGCGTCTATTAAACCCAGGTGTAATGCTGATGAGAGTCTTGAGCCTAATGCTCCTGCGATGTTCCCCCTGTTGCCCAATATGGCTGGTAGGAGTATTAGAAGCCCTGGTATTTTGACGATTATGTCGTGTTTCACGTTTTCGAGAAAGATTCCTGCAGTTATACCTCCGATAGTGGTTAGAACCAGCACTGGCAGGGTCTCTTTGATGATTTTTTTTACGGAGGCGTCCATATAGAAATATTTAGCAGGAACTTATTAAAATTGTGCTTATTATTCTTTTTCTATTATGTTCATTTTTACTATCTATTTTTTGAATAATGTACCAATATTTGTAATGATTAGTCATGGACATAGTATGATATATGCTAGTATAAAAAAGTATGGTCCTTTTTATAGTCTTTCTCGAAAAACATATTAGGTATCTCTAGAGATATCGAAAAACATGAGGTGGCATAGATGACAAAGAAAAGATACATTGGAGTATTATCCATAGACAACAAAGGCGAAGGAGTTATAGAATTAGTCTCCGAAGAGCATGTTGACGAGTTCACACAAGATGCCAGAATGCCTGAACCCGTTCCCAGCAGGGCCTAAAAAGCCCTGCATTTTTTTTCTTTTTTTTAATAGAGCAGTTGATTAAGGTTAACTTCTTATTATTAACACCTGTATTTAGATTATGTTGGTTTTACACTAATATCCTTAACCGAAAATTAGATTTAGACAACTTCAACGATAAACTTACTAGTTTTCTGTTTTTCCTATAGACTTTGACGTCCTCTGATAACCTGAGGGCGGATTGGAGTGATTATAATGCTTTCTCTTGACAAAGATATTCTCTGCAACGGTTTTGCAGTTAGGTAGTCTGGCGATCATTACATCTGATTCTAGAACGTATTCGTTTAGGAGATATGGATTTCATGTTTCGTCTTCAATGGAATATGAATCTCTGATCCAATCGACCTTCAAATCCTCTTGCATATTCTTAAATTAGAAGTTTAGACTAAAAATCAACAGGTATCTCCTGTTCATCAGAACACTCGTTACCTTCAACATGCTTCAGACCTTTTTTCTTGTATTTAGAATACAATAAGAAGGTAACCATCACAATACAGAGAAAAACGACTACATAGAGTATGATGTTGTTTCCCTCGCCTGCTAGTGTAGTTGTTGTAGTAACATCAATTGACCCAGCATTATGTGGTAACATCAATTGATCCATCGTTACCAACAACATCCAATCCATTACCATCCGGGTCGGTGGAAGCTAGGTTGGTTAAAGGGAGGGGGGTTGTCCCAGGAGAGGGGGATAACATTCGGGTTAAGTCCGAAAGCAACTAACCTGAACACTCCAGGCTGAGGGGTGCCGGTACCTAAACTCTTGTCGGCAGATATGAGGGAAGAAGACCTGACAGCAGAAGGATTCTCCAACACATCAGCATCATATATAATATTCAAATTAAAGCCAGAGGGAGAGCCGCTACCAGATAAAGTCAAGCTTAAGTCGACCGTCTCACCCGGCTGACCCTGTGTGGTTGTTGTAGTAGAGGTGGTTGTTGTAGTAGAGGTGGTTGTTGTAGTAGAGGTGGTTGTTGTACAGAAGGTTATTGCTCCTGATGCGGGGGGGCTGGGTATTTGAGATATTCTCGTCCCTGCTCCAGGATCTCCCTGCCATAGCGCACCATATGTTGCAGAAACAGTCTCCCCCAAGCACTCAACAGATACTGAAGGTATTGTCCAAGTACCTGAAACTAGAGTATAAGGCGAATTTACTGAAACAGAACTTGTCACACCAGACAAATCCCCACCAGAAAACTCTATCACACACCCACCCCCTAACGCATCAATCTGGAAGGTATCTGCCGGAGCACATGAAGGCGCACCATTCAACAAACCACTCATCCCCACCGTCTGCCCAGCACTACAACAACCCCCCCCACAATTAGGAGTTACCACAAGACCAGATAAAACACAGGGAAGAGTCGTTGTAGTAGTAGAGGAAGTGGTTGTTGAAGTAGAGGAAGTGGTTGTTGAAGTAGAGGAAGTGGTTGTTGAAGTAGAGGAAGTGGTTGTTGAAGTAGAGGAAGTGGTTGTTG
>NJEG01000037.1 GCA_002254565.1 Candidatus Altarchaeales archaeon ex4484_2
ATATGTATAGGATGCCATCAATATAATACCTTTTTTTGTGGATTAAGTGAGTGGTTATGCAGTTAAGGGAGTTTTTCAGGGGGGTTGGGGAGGTTACGAGGCTTTTGTTGAGCCTGATGAGGTTCAGGAATTGTGTTATCGGCTTTTTGGGTGTGCTGGTGGGGGCTTCCTTCACTTACTCGGGTTTCGGTGTTTTCCTATCCCCTGATGTTTTCACCGCCGGGTTAGCTGCTTTTTTGATTATTGGAGCGGGTAACATACTAAACGACTACTTCGACATAGAGATTGATAAAATAAACAAGCCGAATAAGCCATTGCCTGCTGGGAGAATCTCGAAAAGCGATGCCTTGATGTTGTCCATTATCCTGTTTCTTTTTGGGGTGGGTTTATCTAAGCTGGTTAACCACTATATCCTGTATCTGGCGGCTTTAAACACTGTCGTCCTCATACTCTATGCCACCTACAGTAAGCGGTTGTTGTTTGTCTCTAATCTGGTAATCAGTTACCTGGTGGCGTCTGTTTTCGTCTTCGGGGCTTTAACCAATGTCAGGTCGATAGCTTCGTTAGATGATTCTGTCTTCACTGTTTTGTCTGTTCTTGTCTTGTGTTCTTTTTTGATGACTTTATCCAGGGAGATAATAAAGGATATCGAGGATGTGAAGGGGGATAAATACAAGTATGCTCAGACCTTGCCTGTGAGGTTTGGCACGTCCACCGCCAGGAAGGTGGCGGCCCTATTTACTCTGCTGGCTGTCTTATCCAGCCTGCTGCCGTTTATCTTGTATGTGGGCTTATTTAATCTGGTGGTTTATGCTGTGCTGGTTGGTTTAGCTGATATGGTGTTCCTGGCTTCCATGTTCATGCCCGAGTACATAGCGCAGAGGGCTATTGTCGGGGGCATGCTGATTTCCTTGTTCGCTTTTTTGCTGGGGGATATTACATCTAAGATCTCGGTTTAGGCGATTATAAAAACAAGAACTCCCTTTTATTATACTGCTCATTAATGCCTCAGTAGCTCAGCCTGGTGGAGCGCTTGCTTGGTAAGCAAGAGGTCCCGGGTTCAACTCCCGGCTGAGGCTAATGTTTTTTTAGTCCACTGAAGAGTTTAGGTTAAATTAACTCCAGTATCCATAAAAGGATATTAAGAGCTCCGTAGAGACCAATGGATATGTTCACAACCGCCATTACCACACAGAACCAATATAATAAACAAATCATATGTTTATGGCAGCCAACTAAACCAAGTTTTTCCCCAAACCTCAACCCCCCTGTGAGCGCGATAACAAATGGAAGAAGTGAGATAATAACTACAACAGCTCCGGAAATATCCTCTGACCTCCCGGTAGCTGGAGAGACTATATAAAAGAGAGAAAAATAAAAAAAAAGTTGTGGGGGGGATTATATCCTGCCGCCCATAGGAGACATATCCCTTGCGTTTTTAGCCTCCTCTGAAAGCTTTATGTTCATCGGCTCGTTGAAGTCATACACCCGCATAGTAATCTCCACAGAGATAGGGGAACCCTCGCTCTCCAGATCCACCGTGATATGCGTCTTTCTCAACCTGAAATCGCTCTTCGAAATCCATTCCTTCGACGTCATACTCTTAACCGACTCAAGGAAACTCTTCGCATCACCCATACTGCCTGAACCACCTATCTCTTGACTAAATATCTTCAATATAGTTTCTGCAGTAGGGACGGTTGTGATCACATAACAATCCACTCCATCAACCACCTCACCCCCCTCCAACGTCAGATTAGCATTACCCACCATACTTATCTTGCCTGCCTCAGCTAAATCATCCCACGACATCTCTGCCTCCTGCTTCACCCAGCCAGCCATAGGCGCCTTCGAGTACTGCATATTCCCTATGATATATGTCTCCATAGGCATGCTCATACCCTCCATATCCATAGTCCCTGACGTATACATCCTTTTATTCATGATATCCAGTTTAGAGGAACTCTCCAACCGGATAGCCATCTCACCAGCCTCAGGTGATTGAGGATTCTCGCCAGAGATAAGCAAATCCATGTCCAAGGCATAGCTATCCAGACTGTTCATGGCAGTCTCAGAGTTAGTGACTATCTCCTCCACACTCAACTTCGTCCCTCCGTCATCCAAGCAACCGAGAGAAAACATTAAGAACCCGACAACCAGAAATACATAAATTCGTTGATCCATGTAACCCATTTTTCTTTATAGGTATAAAAATATATGTGATCTGAGATACACAGAGTAGTTAGTCCCCCCCATCATCAAATAAGTAACAGATGATATGATGACTGTGAGAGTTAGCCGTAGAGAAGGTCAAGGCAGCGGTTATTAGAGGGGGAGCATCAAACAAGCTTGCAGAAAAGATCGCTGATAAAGTAGAAAGCAAGGCATATGAGGAGATAACAACCAAAGAAGTATATAACCTAGCGTTCAGGATACTGGATAAAAAAAACATTCACTTGCATCCCTATATGACCTAAAGAGAGCTATTATGCGCCTTGGACCTGCAGGATATTCATTCGAAACCTACATAGGCGAACTCCTTAAAGAACAAGGACACCAGGTGATGCTGAGGCAGATGGTTCGGGGCCTGTGCGTTGAACATGAAATAGACGTAATCTCTGAGGAGAGAGCAGGCAGCCACCGACAATATAACCACTCCACCAAACAGGGAAGAGTAACTATTGCCGGACACCCCAGCCATGAACTCGCCCCCGGCACATTAAACAGCATACTAAAGCAGGCACAGATAAAGAAAAAGAGGTGAAGAAAAGAATGCATCATTTCCTTATTGTTATCGAAAAAACAGAAAAAAAGTATTCAGCGTACTCGCCTGACCTGCTAGGCTGCGTGGCAACAGGAAAAACAAAAAAAGAGGTAGAGCAAAACATGTACCCAGCAATCGAATTCCACCTTAAAGGCATGGAAGAAGACAACATGCCCATACCCAAACCCACCAGCATCGCAGAGTATATCGTAATAAAATAATCCAAGATAAATGCAGGGGACTCGAACATTAAGGTCAACTCCTGGCAGGAGGCTTTTCTTAGATGATTACGAGTTTGATGTTGTGTATCCTCCTGTTGGCTTGATAGTCGTCGGTGATTTTTTTAACATCCCCCGCATCCCCGTTCAAAAGCATCACCTCCAAACACTTATCGTTCTCAAGATGACTATGCAACTGCATCTTAATAACCCTTTGGTAGCGGTGCCTGATCCTGGAAATATCCTCAAAAGACTTCTCGTCATGGATCAGAAGCAGCAATGCATCAACCCTCCCTGAGAGCATGGACTTCTGGTTATGCTCTTCTAAAAGCATCCGCAAACCAGCCCTCACCACCTCGCTCCTGCCCGAGAAACCAACATCCCTCCTTAAATCATCTATCTCCTCAAGCAAACGGTTTTTTAATGAGATGGAAACGATGGCCATAACAAATATTATTAATCTCTTCTATAAAAATAGGTATAAATTATTAACTTTTCACTGATTTATTAATAATGTCTCTAAATACTTAATCTAAAATGTTCTCAGAAACCTTTATTTGGATAACTGTTTTCGCTGTTCTCGCAGCCGTAGTGAACGGGATTGGCATACTAACAATCTTTAAACGGAAAAAATGGGCTGAGAAAGCAAAAACATATTTCATGTGTTTCGCCGCAGGCATGCTGATTTCAACACCTCTAATACTGATACTTCCCACAGCAGTACAAAAAAATTTTTATGCAGGATATTCTGCCCTCATCGGGTTTCTATTCATCTTTTTCTCTAATAAACTGATAGAACATTACACGAAAAAGAAAAAGCTTTCATTCGGCATAGTAGCGGTTGAGGGCATAGGCATACACTCTTTAATTGATGGGATTATATACACTGTAACCTTCAGTGTTAGCATATTTATGGGCGTGCTGGCGGCAACAGGCTTGGTTATTCATGAGTTTGCTGAGGGTGTAATAACCTACCTTCTCCTGGTATACGCGTTTCTGGTAGCTGCTCTTACCACACCCTTAGGGGCATTTGTAGCATATCCTTTTATAAAAACATTAGGGGATTCTCACATGGGGTTGATGCTCGGGTTCAGTGCCGGAGTAATAATCTATATCTCCGCATCCCATCTCCTCCCTGAGTCAAGGAAGGATGAACAAAAGCATTCCACGATCGCCTTTTTAGGGGGTATCGGGCTAGCCTTGATTATTGTGCTAACAAAACTTCTTTAATTAACCCTGTTTTTTCTCTCGTATTTATCCTTTGAAGCATAATATATATTACTGGTTTCTATATTTGAGGTGTTTTATTGAAAGATCAATCCCCGAAGCCTAAAAAATGCGGCACAGCAGCGTTTATGGGCAACTACCTCACCAACGAAGATGATACAAGCTATCACATGGGGCCGTCTATCCTGATGCTGTGGAGGAAATGCGACGGAAACAAAACAATAGAAGAACTCGCTAAACTAATGAGTGAAGAAAGCACTGACACACCCGAAAAAGAACATACCTCCCCAGTAATCAAAGAAATACTCGATATTCTTGAGGAAAAAAAACTGATCAGCTACATGAAGTGCAAGGGGAGCTAGATTACATCAACTATCCAATAGTGCATAAAATATAATAAAAAATATGTTATCCTGCATGAATATAATTTATCTTCTAACTCCCAATTAAACTACATGGTCGAAGAACTGGTTTTAACGGAGATGCAATTCATAGGACTCCTCCTCATAGCTGTACTAGTATCCACAGCAGTCAAATACATCCGGTTGCCCTACACCATAGCGCTGGTACTGCTGGGAACACTCACAGGCTTCATAGGATTCCACCCCATACCGCTTTCAGAGGAACTAATCCTGTTCATATTCCTCCCAGCCCTGTTATTCGAGGGAGCAATCAACATAGACTTCGACAAACTTCGGGAAAACCTGGACCTAATCCTGCTGCTGGCAGTAATAGGATTAACCCTAGGCATCCTCTTAGTGGGATACAGCCTCCATTACCTAACGGGGATACCATTAATCTACACCCTCCTCTTCGGGGCTATGATAATGCCCACCGACCCCGTCTCCGTGCTAGCCTTGTTCAAAAAGCTGGGAGTATCACGGGAGCTGTCAGTTCTCGTGGAGGGTGAATCACTATTCAATGACGGCACAGGCATCGTGTTGTTTGGTGTAATACTGTCGCTGGTTGAAAGCCAAAGCCAGCAACTCAGCATCCTGCAAACCATACTGGATTTCTTCTTCGTGGTGTTAGGCGGACTTGTTATCGGCCTGGTTACAGGATACGCAGTCTACAGCATACTAAGGCACCTAGACGACCACCTGATTGAGGTAGTACTCACAGGCATACTAGCCTACGGAACCTTCCTAATATGTGAAAGCGTCCACGTCTCGGGGGTTATCGGGGTGGTAGCAGCCGGGTTGTTGATAGGGAACCGGGGCACATTATTCGCCATGTCACCTACCACCCGGATAGCAATCCAGGATTCATGGGAGCTAACAGCCTTCATAGTCAACTCTCTCATCTTCCTGTTGATTGGCATACAAATACCCATGCAAGAGATATACTCTCACCTTCAACTGATTATCTACTCCATAGCTGTGGTACTGCTGGCGAGGGCTTTAACGGTATACCCCTTAACCCTACTGCTCAACCTCAGGAAGAAGACAGGAACCTCCTACAGCTGGATGCACGTCATCAACCTGGGGGGAATCCACGGCTCCATACCAATAGCGCTGCTGCTGAGTCTTCCAGCTATAAATCATCTTGAGGAATTATCCTTCATGGTATTCGGCACGGTATTGTTTTCCCTGGTCGTGCAGGGACTTACTATAGAGCCATTGGTGAAAAAGCTTAACCTGGTGGAAAAACACCCTGGGATAGAGGAGTACACCAAGCTGATAACCAAAAAGATAAGCGCCCAGCAGGCACTTAACGAGCTTGCGTCCATGAGAAAAAACAAGGAGATACCGTCCACAGTATACAAGAAACTGAAGAATGAATACTCTACGTCATTGGAGGAGCTAGCTGAAGAGGTCGGGGAGCTAATAAAGAAATACCCCACGCTAGAGTTCAGCCAGCGAGATTACTCCAGAAAAAGAATGCTCTTAGCCCAGAAATCAAGCATCCAGGAATCAGTGAGGAAAGGGATTATTGGAAGCGAAGCTGCATCCCATCTCCTTAAGGAAATAGACGCTGAACTGGAAGAAAAAACCCTCACTAGAGTTTAAGCACCGGGTTTATATAATACACTGCTTTAAATAGTTAAGCGATGTTCCTGTTCTATAGATGCATGAGATGCGGTGAAGAAATCACCAACCTCGATCTGGTATTCCACAACACCCTAAGTTCATTCGACAAAAACCACCCCCGATTATGCTATAGATGCGAGAACGATTTGATGCATGAGATCCGGTTGTTCATAGAGAAGGCGATAGAGGGGTAAACAGTTAATTTAACTATATTCTAAGTATCTATATCTGTCCAAAAAAAATGCCTGCCTTAATAGAGGATACATACGCTGAAGCATTCAGGGGACTGTATTCCAGGATTCTGGTCACAGCCAGAAACAGGAAATGGCTTGATCACGCAGTAAACTGTGCCACAGGTTACGCTTCATCCACCATAGGCTGCGGCTGCGAGGCGGGGGTGGACGTCTACGTAAATGAAAAAAACACACCTGATCGCAGACCTGGGGCTCTGCTGCAGTTCTGGACACCCTGCTGGGATAAGAACGCGGTTAAAGTATTGGAGGGGGAGTTGATGGGCCGGATAGGTCAGTGCATTCTCACCGCTCCAACAACGAGGGTGTTTAATGCCACCACCTCAAGAAAAAAACTAGCTGTTGGCAGGAAGTTGGGCTTCTATGGTGACGGATTCCAGAAAGAAGAAAAGAGATACGGTAGAGAAATGATAGTAATCCCCACGATGTCGGGTTCCTTCCTGGTTGAGAAGGAGTTAGGCTACACTGAGGGTGTTATGGGAGGCAACCTCTGGTTTATGGCCTCCTCAAGGGATTCCGCCCTTGATGCCGTGGAGAAAGCTGTGGAGGCTATTTCAGATGTAGGAGGTGTAGTGACCCCCTTCCCGGGAGGGGTCTGTGCATCCGGCTCCAAGACAGGCTCAAAATATAGCTTCCTTAAGGCATCAACCCATGAGAGATACTGCTCCACATTGAAGGGAGAGATAAAAGAGTCGAATGTCCCTGTGGGGGTGGAATCCATAACTGAGGTAGTCATCAACGGGGTGAGCGAGGGAAAGGTCCGGCAGGCTATGCTGGTGGGAATAAAAGCCTCCCTGGGTGTTAATGGTCTAGTGAAGATTTCAGCCGGAAACTATGGAGGTAGATTGGGTAGATACAAAATCCATTTAAGAGATTAGGTAAAATGCAGGGTATTCCACTTGAAACCAGGGCTGCTGTACGGCAGATTTTTCTGGCAATCATTGTTGGTTTACTGGGTGGTGCGGGCTCGATACTGTTCAGGGAGACTATACTAGTAAGCCAAGGATTCTTTTTCGGTTCCCTGCTTAATTCAATATCCCACCAATATGCTGGCCTCAATTTATCGGTGATCTTGATTCCCATGATTGGTGGCCTCCTCGTGGGTTTGTTGTCTATGAAGGTAGCCTCTGAGGTGAAAGGACATGGTGTGCCTGAAATAATGGAGGCAGTGCACATGCACGGGGGTTGGATAAGGAAGAGAGTTGCTTTCACAAAAATAATTGCTTCCGCAATCACCGTAGGCTCCGGAGGCTCCGCGGGCAGGGAGGGCCCTATAGCACAGACTGGGGCATCACTTGGCTCATTAATTGGTCAAATAGCGAATCTACATGAGAGGCAGAGGAGGGTTCTTACTGTCTCAGGGCTTGCGGCAGGTATTGGCGCTACATTCAACGCCCCCCTCGGGGCCGCTATTTTCGCGATGGAGGTGTTGTTCGCTGAATTCGAGGCAGTCTCCGCAACATCTATTATATTAGCGTCTGTTGTGGGCACAACCTTCGCTAATGCTGTGACAGAGTCTCTGGGGAGGGAGTACATAGAGATAGGTTTAATGGAAAACCTGGCCCTGAACCATCCTATGGAGCTGTCTTTTTACCTGATCATGGGATTAGTTCTTGGTTTATTGTCTATTGTTTGGGTGAGGGTATTCTACAGGATAGAGGAACTTTTTGATTCACTTAATATGCCCATGTATTTGAAGACAGCCTTGGGCGGTCTGTTGGTGGGTTCCATCGGTGTGTTCACTTTAACCGAGATGCCCGACGGCGGTCCGCTGGGTTATGGGATAATGGGTGTGGGATATGAAGGAGTGAATATGGCTTTAGCGGGCAGTCTCTCACTGAAGCTGCTCCTCTGTCTTGTTATCCTCAAGATACTCTCCACCTCTCTCACGGTAGGTTCTGGAGGCAGCGGGGGGGTTTTTTCTTCATCCCTGTATATTGGGGCGATGGCTGGGGGAGCCCTTGGCATCCTCTTCAACACTGTTGCTCCTGGAATAGCCCAGGTTCCGGAAACATATGCTCTTGTGGGGATGGGCGCCCTGTTTGCTGGCGCCGCACACGCCCCATTGACTGCTATCGTGATGATTCCCGAGATGAGCGGAGACTATCTGCTCATCCCTGCAATGATGATGGCATGCATCACCAGCTACGTCGTGAAATCCCTGTTCATGAAAGACACCATATACACTCTCAAGTTAAGGAGCAGGGGTCTTTCAATCGATGCAGACCATGTCCTCAGCAAGATAAGGGTTTCTGATATATACACAAGGGATGTGGATGTTGTCCCACATGATTACACGGTAGCTGAACTCACAAACAAGATGTGGGCTGAGGGCCACATAGGCTATCCTGTCATAGACGGGAAAGGTGAACTCTATGGTATCGTGACATTCGAAGACCTCCACGATGTGAGCAAAGAATACAAGGTAGCCGATATATGCACAAGGGAGGTGCTTACTGTGAAAGCAAGTGATTTCGTTGACAAGGCGAATAATAGGATATTCAGGCACGATATTGGCAGACTGGTTGTGGTGGATGAAGATAACCCCAAAAAGATTGTGGGCATTATCTCAAAAACCGACATTTTAAGGGCATATCAGCAATCATTAAGACTTAAGAGGTCTTGGCAGGATGATTGATGGGATACACCTGGAGAGAATCAAGCAGGTCTCGGAGCTGGCGGTGGAGGCTGCCCTCCTGGAGGTCAACTCCCCCAAGCCGGGGAACATAACACCCCAGAAGGGATTTGAGGACACATCCTATAAGGACTTCCTGCTGGGGTGTGAAGCCCTCCGGCGTGCGGTAAAAGATGCGGCCACAAACGGATTTTTGGCAGGGGAAGGTGAACTCAGATACAGCCGGATTGGCTTAGGTGAGCTCATAAAGAAGGCCGTAATTGATGTGAGAGAATCCCACACCGGAGGCAACACCCACCTGGGGTTGATTATGTTATTCATCCCCTTAGCCGCTGCTGCTGGAGTGTGCATCTCACAGCATTCAGATCCCAGCGAGAAATTAGGAGAGAACCTGGAGAAAATCATTAAACTCTCCTCAGTCGAGGATTCTGTGAGATTATATGAGGCCATTCTCCTGTCGGGGATGAGTAATTTAGGAAATGTGAGAGAGCTGGATGTCCAGGATAAGAAGTCACTGGATGATCTAAGAAGCAAGAACATTAATTTACACCGGCTTATGCAGTTGTCTGCGGAGAAAGATTATGTAGCAAGGGAGCTGGCGACTGGATTGAACATAGTCTTTAATATATCTGCGCCCACCCTGCAGAGAATCCACCGGCAGATAGAGGACACCAAAGCCGCTACAATACAGGCTTATCTAATCCTACTATCTAGGTTCCCTGACTCCCTTATATTAAGAAAGATGGGGTTGGGTGTGGCAGAGCATGTTTCCATGAAGGCGAAGGAGGTGCTTGACCTGGGTGGTGTTTTGACGCCGGAGGGCAGGTGCGCAATCGATGAACTGGATAAACTCCTGAGAAGCGAAGATAATAAACTAAACCCTGGGACCACAGCAGACCTGATTGCGGCCACAATCTATGTCCTACTGTTATACACTGACGAGAAACTGAGGCCGGAAGAAGGGGGAGAAAAATCTTAGATATGGGCCTGAAGGGATTGCGAAGTAAGGGCGCCTTCCCCGCCCTCGCTCAATACATCCCATGTATTGGCGCACCAAAAGCCGCGGCTTTTAAGTGTACCAACCCATCCGAGCCATATGACTGTTTGATGATGGGCCCGAAGGGATTCGAACCCTTGACCGCGCGATATCTTATCCCCTACATGAGGGTATTATGAGTCGCGCGCTCTGACCAGACTGAGCTACGGGCCCACTTTTTAAAAGATGAATGGGTTTAATATAATCCGATTCAGGCTATTAAAAAGACCTGAAAATTAGTAGTTTAATTGGTTTTTTCACCTGCTTCTATTATTTTGCTCATGATTTCCTTGATTTTTTTGTTTGCTAGCCTTATCTCATTAAATATTAACCCTAAGCTTGCTTCTGGTTTAGTGATCGCTACGAGCTCAGCAGCCTCTCCGGCGCTTGTTATTATCAACTTACAGTCGCTTGCTTCAATAGTTATTTTATTTATTGGCTCTCTGTTTAACTCGTTCATGCTCTTATCTGTTGCCCTGGTTATTATGGAAGAGGCCATAGCGACCCTGTTAGCGTCTACTCCATAAGGCAGCTGGCTTGCCAGCAGGTTGCCGTTTTTTGCCGTAACCAGTGATCCGTCTATGCCGCCTGCTAGGGCGAAATGCTCCAGCAGGCTCTGGAGTTCCTCCCTGACTTTTATCTTTTCAAAGGCCTTGAATTCGCAGCAGGGGTCGCCCATCGCCTCACATCTTGTTTCAATGCAATCCATCTCTTTGTTGAAGACCAACCCTGAGCCCCCAGCTATTACACCTGCCAAGAGCGAGCACACTGGCATTTCACTGTCCCTGTATCCTACCGTCTCCATCGCGTTCCTGACCCTTAATTTCACATAAAATTTTTCTTCATCGAATTCAACGAGTTCAGGAATGCCAAATCCTCTCCTGGGTATCTGGCTTAGCAGCTTCAAGATTAGTCTTTTTTTGGAAACCGTTCTAGCGACCTTTATCATGCCCTCTTCGAACTTAGATAATGCTTCCTCTGTTGCCTGAATACCTAAGCGGTACATTATTGTATAAACGGTTGCGCCAATAATCTCCTCTAGTTCCTTCTTGATTGCTGTGGTTTCTTCTATCGGGACTATTGTGGAGTTCGCGTTTTCGAAGAATAGTTCCCCCCTCTCTTCATTAAACAATACTTTCGCTTCAGAGTATTCTCTTGTTTCATCCTGTATGCTAGAGGGCTTTCTTAGTATCTGGCTGCTCTCGTCTCCTACAGATATCTCAAATACGCAGTGATCGTATTCTTTCATAGCCGAGCATTGGGTTTCCCTGCATGCTGTTTTTTCCCCGTGGACTACCTCAATGATTGCTGCGAGTTTAGCGGCCATTTCGTAGCATACGGGTTTATCGGAGTCCTTATAGTAGAGTGTGTTATAGCAGTTCCTGACCTTCACCTCATAACGTCTCTCCTCCGGGTCCCACTCGCTTATCTCAAAAAGACCATACCCCATCAACGGCAGCAGGTTAAGCAGTCTATTGATGCTGTCTCTTTTTAAATACTCCCCCAGCTTAATGTTTTGTTGGTGGATGTAATTGAAGAATATCTTGCTTGTTCTGTTAACGGCATTATAGACTATTGTTTTAGTGGTCGGGCCAATTATCTTCTCATATTCACCTTGTATAAGGGAATTAGCGGTTCTGTTGTTTATCCTTACTCTCACTCCTTTGAAGAACAGTTTACCTGTTTCCTCATCGTAAGGGAATCTCAGAGTTTTCATCTCCTACTACTTTTTTATATTTCCTGTGAATAAAAGAGCGTTTTTCATTGATTTAATATTATCTGTTTTGTTGGATGGATTATGTTCCATTTATATTCTCAATCAAATATAGATAATGGAACATATATATTATATTGGAAGATGGCTGACTTCTACGAGTTCGGTGGTTTCCGGGTCTACAGGCCCAAGAAGAGAAAGAAAAACAAAGCTGAACCCACACAGCCTAACCCTCTCAGAAAATTATCCACGCCAGTCTGGCGCATCTGCTCCAAGTGCAATAAATTCACCCTAGTTAACTACCAGAACAGATTCCAGCCCACCAAATTCTACTGCATGAAATGCACGAACCCTAAATTAGATTAAGATACCAGCGTCCCTGATTTTCATGTTAACCTCCTCACCAATGCTCCCACAGACGTTTCTCCTGAAATTAGGAAAAACCACACCATAACCCCTACAGAAAACCGATTTATGGATGAAACAGTTCATGGATCTCGCAAGAGAAACATCATCTACTGACCCCACCCTAATCGGGTCTTTTATCACCACACACCCCTCTGATATCGAGATGCCCTTAAGGTAGGGGTAGTCATCGGAAAGCTCTTTAAGTATCCTCTTCAATATACTTTCCCCCCTATCTGGTGTCGAAAGACTCTCCATAGTCTTCAAGCAGTTCTCCAGGACCACTCTGACAACAACCTCCTTATCCAAACCCTCCATAGATAAGACTTACATTAATAGACAATAAATATATTACTCTTTTCTCAGGGATAGTATATCGAAGCAGAAGCGAGTATATAAATTGTTATGAAAATCCACCCCTCAAACCAAGTCAGCCGGCCATCTGATACAACAACTCCCATCAAGAGCACGGAGACTGCGAATGTAGCCAGGTATATCATGTCAAAGTGTGTTGGTAAAGGCCCCCCTATGAAGGGGGATACGACTATCAGCAGCCCCAGAATCAGGTATATTGCCTGGGAGGAGGAGCCGATGGCGTTGCCGACAGCAATCTCGCCGTTACCTTTCATAGCAGCTCTGATAGCCGCCAGATGCTCCGGCAGGTTAGCTGCCAGAGCCAAAAAAGTGAAACCAACGAATCGTTCATCCAACCGCATCTCGCTGATGAACAACTCCCTGACCCCATGCACCAGCAATTCAGCGCCTATAGCAACCAACAACGCCGAGAAAATAAACAAACCAGTCCATTGCCACAGTGGCCTCGTGTTCCCTCCCACGATTTCGTGGCTTACGTAAACCTCTTTATGGGAGAATAATATAAACCGCAACAGCAGGATGTACGTAGCCAAAAGTATTAACCCATCTATCATGTGGATGTACTCAGCTCTGCCTAAATTAATGAATATGAAAAATCCGAGGGCTCCAAATAGCAGGGGGATGTCTGCCTGCAGCTTCTTGCTATCGAATTTCACATCCTTTTTCCATCCACCCAGTAATCCAGCCAGCCCCAGTACTATGAGGATGTTGACTGCCACACTCCCCACAATCGAGGAGATGGCTAGCATAGGGTGTCCTGCTATGATAGCAGAAAGGGAGATAGCAAGCTCCGGGAGGTTGCCGCTTAAAGCCATCAACACAGCCCCCACAAAGTAAGCCCTCCTAAGCGATAATGCTATGCCCTCAGCTGATTTGGCTAAGAGCTCGGCTCCTGCCACAATAACTATTAACCCAATAATTAAACCAATCATTTTTTTGCCCGCGCCGAGAAGAAACAAAAAGTCTAAATCCCTATGGTAATCATTCTGTTTTTATTCTTTAAACTATGTATATCCCTAAGAAAACAATAAAGGAAAAATAAAACTACAGAAAACACCAAAAGGTCAATATTATCTAACTCTCCCCCTTGCATTAGTGAGAAGTAAGAACTGGGATGAAAGGCAAGAACTTGAGATACTAATCAACAAGAAAGGTAATGGAGGGGGAGAAATAGTGCCTGAAACTTATATATGCGGATGTCCATTATCTAACAGGCCGTGAAAGCTCTTTTCTATATCACAGGCGAAAACGTACAGCATGTTGGTTGTAGGCTTAAAGTTATTTCGTCTCTGATTCGCGCTGGTTTTAAAAAAGGAGGAGCATTTAATCTCCCCGATGGTAGGATGGAAGTTGTATTAGAAGGGGGAGGACATTGAGAGAGCATATGAGGAGATATCTGAACACCTTGTTGAATGGCTCATAAAGGATGCTGATAAACTGGTTAAGCAGATAGACAACCCTGGGATTAAGGTTACCTCTCTAGAATTTAATGAAGATATTCTTGTTCTCGATATAGGCTTGTTTAGTCATTCCCTTACCTTTGATCAGATCTATAAAGGTGTTGATGTGTATAAGGGACTATCAGAGGCCATACGGGAGTTGAATGAAACTCTGAAAGACATGAAAAAAGGGTAATTAGATGTGGAAGAAAAATACTGCAGAAAACCAAAAAAGCCAGTATCTCCTAACAAATGTTACTGTCTTTATAATAATTATTCTATTTTTTTTTTTATTTGGACGAGGGCTCTATTCATAAAAAACGAGTTACTTGCAAGGTCTTGAACATTTAGCAGCTTTTTTTCTCCCGGAAGGGGGGATACGGCGATATTTATCATGCCCGCGCCGGGATTTGAACCCGGGTTCAAGGCTCCGCAGGCCTCGAGGATATCCATGCTACCCCACGCGGGCATAGTATGATACCTAAGAAATTATGACCTTATATTATATATCCTGTTTTCTATAAATTTATCAAACTCTCAAGAAGTTAAAAATGGCACTTTCCTAGATTTAGGGAGGAGAACCTAACCGTTTAACACTCGAGGTTAAGCTTCTATAAGTTATCCTCCTAGAATAATGTTAACTATTGTCTGCACATCCAACACATTCACTGCTCCGTCATTATTCACATCCCCAGCCTCTCCCCAGTCCTGGGTGCCGAGGATATGGTTAACGCAGGCCTGGATGTCCTGGACGTTGATGAGGCCGTCACCGTTGACATCACCGGAGGAAACATCTATCGCAGCAAACAATTCCTCGAAATTATAACTCAGAGGTTTAACATATAACTCATTGATTGGATCCATTGTTTTGGTGCCGAACCCAGCCACAAAATCCAATGTCCCGCTATCAAAAGTAACCTTAGTATATCCTGTTCTCGTATTGGTTTTTTGTGTAGATGATCCGTCTCCTGGATCAATTTTCCAGACGAGAATATTAACATTCTTCAACCACCCCCTATCTATATTATAAGCAGCTTCGGCATCAACGCTATTATATCCCTTGAGGTTAACAAAATCCTTCAAGGTATAATCCTCTAAAAGATAGAACTCTTCAAGCATCATTTCATCTACATCATTCTCATCATAAGAAGAAGTACAAAACGGGTGGCCGTAGGCAGTTAAATACGAATTTACATTATGTAATACATCAGCACTCTGGGGAAAGGCCCCGATATGCTCGGGAAAATACAAGTCGGTTACTGTCGGCACATAGGCTGTAGTGAACCCCTTACCTGCAATAATGGACTGGAGATCATCAATATTATCTTTCTCTAGTAATTCCCTTAAGAATAGGAGGGTTACATAACGTCCGCTGCTAAGTTCATGTAGGTAATTTTTGTTACCTCTTGACGATAAAGTCTCTTGAGTGCTGTCTAATCCGATAAACACGCCGTTCTGGTTGAAGCCGCTGGCTACTCCAATCGACCCTGGACGTAATATGTTGATATACCTGAATCCTGCTTCATTCTCCACCAAAAATATGGTGTGATACAAGTCGCATTGAGTATCTATAAACGGCTCAAAGGGATAATCCAAATTCCTCCAGCTCACCGGAGAACCTGATCCTGTAAAACTACCTGAAAACGTATCCGCGGAACAATAGACATATGTCGGATAATTGAATATATAATCAGCTGTATACTGGGTCCAGTCAGCTTCCAGTTGAATCATTTTAAGATCATCTAGATCAAGCTGCCTGCCAAAATTCAGATTCAATCCTCGCCGCGTCCTTATCCCGTCAAGCATTCCCTGCAGTTCCTGCAGGTCATTAGCGCTGAAATGATATCTGTTTACATTATCCTTGTAGTAGTCATATAGTCCCCTATAACCAACTTTTGGAGCATACTCGCTATACTCCGGATTACCTAAGTATGTATAAGCACTTCCCATCCCCTGCCCGCAGGCGATATTATTCCTAAACCAAGCTCCATAAAAATATTTTTCAAATAACTCCACAATTTCATCCGCCAGCAAGTACCCGTGAGCATAACCACGCTGGTAATAATCTCCTTTTAAATAAATCAAATAATGTTCACTGTTATATTCATTATTTTTGCCTTTAACCGAATAAAGGATGCTTCCATTTATCCCGCCTTTCTTGGTAAAAAGCAGGTCATCCTGGTGTAAAAAACCAAGGCTGCCAAAATTATAAACCCCATTTGCCGTGCAACGACCGGGGTAATCACAATCACACCACCATTCTGTCCGGCTTGACACACCTGGATCATCTGCCAGTTCCACCTTATCAAACTGCTGATACTTGCCCCAGCCGGTATCACACAAGTA
>NJEG01000051.1 GCA_002254565.1 Candidatus Altarchaeales archaeon ex4484_2
TCAGGGAGGAAGCTGCTCAGAGATAGACAGGTGGTACTCCGGGGGATGGAGTGCGCACATACACAACATCCCCGTGAACGACTTCAGTATAACCGAGGGACAGGGATACTACATCAAATGCAGCAGCAGTAGTGTGTGGACTCCAACATAGTGACATTTATTCCCTCCTTCACTATCTTTTATATAAAAATGAGTTTTGACAAAACACCTCCCTTAAAAAGCCTTACCATACTGTTCCTCACCGTGATCCTCCTATTAAATGCATCCGCCATTATATCAGATCACATCCATGGAAAGGAAAAAAGCAATCAGATTGTAGATGATCCAATAATACACAGCAACCACCCCCCAAAAGACAGGAGGTATGCTGTCGACGAAGAAGCTTTGAGTTCGGTGATCGCCTTAGGTAACTACACAAAAAAGATAAATGAGTTATTCCCTTATGTACACATCCCTCCCAAGCTAAAGGAGATCAGGGATGTGCTCTTGATGAAGCATCACATCCTCTCCAGACCCGATAAATCAGCTATCTACCGGAAAATTCGTGGAGGCTACGGGGAGAACGTCATTTACTTGGAAAATAGTTTGGATAAAAAAACCAACACGAAAACAAAAGAACAGGATTATATAATACAGTTCACTGAAAAACCGCTTATCACCTACAGGTTAGAGCATGAAGCCAGAGAGGGAAATGATGCGTCAGTGAAAGTTGCAGGGGCTATCACATCAAAGATAGAATCCCATAAAAGGAAAATCAGGGAGGTACATGAGGAATCAATAAAAAAAATACATAACATCATTAAAAGCGATAAAAGAAAGGTTAAGCGAGAGTTCTACAATGTATTCAACGGCATCTCCATGACATTATCTCCAGAAGAATTAGAGAAAACAAAGAAACTAGATCATGTTAAAGAAATATATCCTGTAACAGAATACAAGATACTTCTGATGGATAGTGTTCCATTAATTAATGCTGATGATGTGTGGATTTTATCTGACGGTTATGGTAACAACATTACTGGCATAAATAAAACGA
This sequence comes from Candidatus Altarchaeales archaeon ex4484_2, assembly GCA_002254565.1. Classification (GTDB taxonomy): domain Archaea; phylum Altiarchaeota; class Altiarchaeia; order IMC4; family QMZM01; genus EX4484-2. The sequence goes on from NJEG01000051.1 coordinate 1,037, forward strand.
TAGCTATCATCGATACAGGAATAGACTACACCCACACTGACTTAGGCAACTGTAACCTCACTATAACCACCGAAGGAGAAAACGAATCATATAATCTGGAGTCCGATCACCCCTACGACAACAGCTTCAATTATACATGGGATATAACAAGACCTGGATACAGCAAGATTGCTGTTCACTTCGAGAAGATTGATGTGGAGAAAGGTTATGATCATGTCTATGTAAAAAACGTTGCTGGAGATACTCTGGCTTCATATAGTGGTAATATGAGTGATGTGTGGAGCCCCTCAACCCCCGGAGATACGATAAAGATAACACTGGAATCCGACTCCAGCATAAGTGTGTGGGGCTTTAAGATTGATCAGACGCTTAATGGAACACTCAACATGAATTGGGATACCTGCTCTAAGGTTGTGGATGGCTACGATTTTGTAAATAATGATCTTGATCCGATGGATGATAATGGTCACGGAACACATTGCGCAGGTATAGCGGCAGGTAACGGCTCTATTAAGGGTGTCGCCCCCAATGCAAAACTCTATGCATATAAGGTTATGGATTCATCAGGTTCCGGTTATACAGATGATATACTTGCAGCAATCGAGAGAGCAGCAGACCCAAACCAGGATAACGATACCTCAGACCACGTGGACGTTATAAGTATGAGTCTCGGAGGTTCAGGTGACCCATTCGATGCACTTTCACAGGCAGTTGATAATGCTGTTGACGCGGGTGTTGTTGTTGTCGTTGCTGCAGGAAATGATGGCCCGGAACCCGGGACAATAGGGTCTCCCGGCTGTGCACGGAAAGCCATAACCGTTGGGGCGATATACAAGGAAAATGATTCCAGCATGAATAGGCTATCAAGCCTCAACGTGATATCCGACAACAACACAGAATTAGATTCTGTTGCGATGCAATACTCTGCAACAACAAATGAAACAGGGATAGTTGCTGAATTAGCTGATGCCGGCTATGGTTACCCCGAAAATTTCAGTGGAGGGAATTATACTGGAAAGATAGCGTTAATTAAGAGAGGATCTGTTAATGAGACAGGATTTTTTTTCTACGAGAAAGTCGAAAACGCATACGATGCCGGAGCAATTGGAACCATAATATACAATAATATGCCAGGTAACTTTAAGGGGACGTTACTGAATCTTTCAGAAATCCCTGCAGTATCAATATCCCAGAGCGATGGTTCATACCTGCTTAACCTACTCGGTAATGGAGAGGTTACCGTAAACCTTACTGTTGTTGTTGATCCAAACATAATCGCCGACTTCAGTTCAAGGGGCCCAGCCCACATATACAACAAACCTGATGTTCTCGCACCCGGTGTCATGATATGTTCTGCACAATGGGATGATGTATACTCAGATAGTGAATGTTATGATTCAGAGCACGCTGCTATTTCCGGCACCTCGATGGCTACACCCCACGTTGCCGGTGCGTCAGCTCTGATACTCCAGAGACATCCTGGATGGACTCCACTTGAGGTAAAGGCTGCATTAGAGAATACGGCATTCGATTATGGTCTGGATGTAAATACACAGGGAGCCGGGAAAATAGATGTCCTGAAAGCTGTTCAATTAAATACCACACCTCCGGTAGCGTTCATTTCAGATGTAGTTGGTGTTCAATACATATAATAGAAAGGAATAATGGAAAAAAACATAGTTGCCTGTCTAATAATAGTGGCGATAATATCCAATCTAGCATGCGTTAGTAATAAAGAGGGGGTTATAAATGGCACAGTCCTCATAAATGGTTCAGCGACGAGCCTGAATTTCTCATCGTATGTGACAGAATTTGGGAGGGGATATAATCCACAGAACTGGTCCACCCTAGGGATTAATCAAACAAACAACGGTTCCTCCCAGGTTAATGAAAACATACTGGCGAGCTGCGATACAACCCTCATCAGCGACGGAAAATACACTATCCGGCTTACAGTAACCGACTCATCGAACGTAAGCAGCAGGGATCTGATATTTGTTACAGTAGACAACATATACATAACCAGCCCAGTAAACAACACCATACTCAGAAACGGCACCATAATTACTATAACCGGGAAGGCTGTTGGAACAAACTTCCTGAACTATACCCTGAAATGGGGGTATGGGAAGGAACCAACCAACTGGTCTTCTCATGGAATAACCCTTAAAAATAACGGAACACAAGAAATCGATAGAGATGTGCTTGGTACATGGGATACAGGACCCATAGATCAAGCAGGTTATTATACCCTGAATCTAACAGTCCATAACACTGATGGCCATATATCAACAGACAAAAAAACAATTTTCATAGCAAACTATCAGGAGGGATGGCCCCAACATATTGGCCCTCAGGGCACCTCCTCGCATCCTGCTGTAGGTGATTTAGACGGCGATGGAGATTTAGAGGTTGTTATCGGAGGATATGATTATACACTCTATGCATGGCACCACAACGGTTCACTCATCAGAGATATAAAAGGAGAAAATGAATCATATAATCTGGAGTCCGATCACCCCTACGACAACAGCTTCAATTATACATGGAATATAACAAAACCTGGATACAGCAAGATTGCCGTTCACTTCGAAAAAATTGATGTGGAAACTAGTTATGATCATGTCTATGTAAAAAACGTTGCTGGAGATACTCTGGCTTCATATAATGGTAATATGAGTGATGTGTGGAGCCCCTCAACCCCCGGAGATACGATAAAGATAACACTGGAATCCGACTCCAGCATAAGTGGATGGGGCTTTAAGATTGATCAGACGCTTAATGGAACAATATCTGGCTGGCCTAAGGGTCTTGGTGCTGCTGTTTCATCCCCTGCTCTGGGTGATCTGGATGGTGATGGAAGCCTTGAGGTTGTTATCGGATCCTACGATGGTCGAGTGTATGCGTGGCACCATGATGGATCCAATGTAACCGGATGGCCTAGGTCATCCTACGATGGTCGAGTGTATGCGTGGCACCATGATGGATCCAATGTAACCGGATGGCCTAGGTCAACAGGAGACTACGTGATCTCGTCCCCTGCTTTAGGGGATCTGGATGGTGATGGAAGCCTTGAGGTTGTTATCGGATCCTACGATGGTCGAGTGTATGCGTGGCACCATGATGGATCCAATGTAACCGGATGGCCTAGGTCGGTTCAGAGGTGGACGGATGGCCTAAGTTAACAGGGGGTGCTGTGGCTTCATCTCCTGCTCTGGGTGATCTGGATGGTGATGGACGCCTTGAGGTTGTTATCGGATCCTACGATGGTCGAGTGTATGCGTGGCACCATAACGGTTCAGAGGTGGACGGATGGCCTAAGTTAACAGGGGGTGCTGTGGCTTCATCTCCTGCTGACTTAGACGGTGATGGTGATGTTGAGGTTATAGCCGGGTCGGATTATATGTATGTTTGGGACGAGACAGGCAACTATACTAAAATAGAGCTTGGCTGGCCTATGTTCCGAAATAATTTATGGCGAACCGGATTATATGATCTATCATATATTCCTTCAAGACTTGCGCTCACCATTAACTCAGATAAAACAGCAACCCTGCATTGGAGTAAGGTCTTGGATGTGGAATCATATAATATCTATTTAAGTGATAGCTGCCTACCTGGAGCATTCAATATCAATAGTCCAAACATTACTGGATTGACGAGCACGCTCTGGAAGGATACCTCTGCTTCCACCGTTCCTAAAAGATACTATAAGGTGGGGGCTGTGGTTAATTCAACCCTCAGATTATCCAATGAAACCGCATGTAAATTTGACTTTAACATAGCTATGGGATGGAATGCTATATCCCTACTATTAAATAGGATATACACATCAGAATCCCTCCTTGAGGAGATAGATGCTCAGGGTGGGAGCTGTAATGAACTGAATAGGTGGTTTTCAGGGGGATGGAGTGCGCACATACACAACATCCCCGTGAACAACTTCGATATACTGGCGGGGGAGGGATACTACGTTAAATGCAGCAACAGCAGCACCTGGACTCAGGCAGCTCTAAACTTCAACAATCCTGTGGCAGTTGATCTCTTCGTGGGATGGAACGCCCTATCAGTCCCCTACTCAACAACCAGTTACACAGCTGAATCCCTGATCCTGCTCACTCTCCTGTTTTTGTCAGCTGTCGCCCGCATATATCACATAAAAAGAAGGCCTCTGTTGAAGCCAGATGATTATTGAGATGTCCTGGTCAGCGATAGGATTCAGGTAAAGAATAAATATTCCAGTCACCTAAATACTCTACTGGCAGGGTTCTCTTGGGGGACGGGTGTATGGATAAGGATATGAAAAAGAGCGTGCTTGTTTTGTTGGTTGCTTCCATAACTCTTGGGGGGTTGGGGGGAAATGCGAGGGCTCAGGAGATTTCAGGGATAAATCAGAGTAGTATAAGTAATGGAGATTCTGTTGTAGTAAATGGAAGCGGGTTTGGGATAAAGGACCCAATTGCTCCTCTTTTATGGGATGATTTTGAGAATGGAACGTCAGGGGAGACACTTAAAGGATGGGATATGCACTTTTACGGCGGTCCAGACCCAATACCTCCACGATACTCCAATAGAATAGTTAGGGAAGGTAGCTCAATGTCAGCTGAAGTTAATTTTGATAACCAGTACAGGAGCGATTTCGGATTTGATAGAAACGGTACAAGAGAGTTCTATGAATTATTCATTTCTTTCTATGCATATCTCGATTTCAGAGGTGAGCTCTCAAGAAACTATAAGATATTCAGGGCATATAGTGGTGCACCGGATGACCATTCGGTGCTGACTGTCACGACCTTCCCATTCAATGCTGGTAATTCGTGGCTGTTCTCGGTCATAGGCAATGTTGATTATCTATCCCATTACACAGAAGACAAGTGGCAACAATATGAAATATGGATTAAGATGTACCCAGACCATACAGAAGGAATGTTCTGGCACGACGGTCAATCCATGTTTGATCCAGGGCTTCCGGCGGACAACAGTGGGCATGGCATGGATGAACTCAGATTAGGACATTATCTTGCCCAAGATTTAAAGATATGTACTGATCCAGACAGTCCTCATTATCTGGAGGATTGTGGTATATGTGCTGACGGCAGCTGGACAACTCCCTGTTATAGTGATTTCTGCCAAGGAACATGCGAATTTACTACTCTGGGCTGTGACTCACGTGGAGGATGTAATGGAAGCGTATATTTCGATGATGTATACTTTTCGCAAAATCGTGCAAGAATTGAAATATGCAATTCTTTTGACTGGTTAAACAGAAAACATTGCGAAATCCAGATCCCAACAGCCTGGTCAGACAACTCAATAACTTTTACTGTTAATCAAGGTTCATTCAATGAGGGTGAGACCGCCTACCTATTTGTGATAGACGCAAACGGCACAGCAAGCGAGGGTTATCCAGTAACCTTTGGAGGGGGAGGGCATAATGCAGACCTCAACGATGACGGCATCATCAACATGCCCCCTGTATTTAATGGAATCGGATATATGGAGGGAAAGATGATAAAAAAGATTGTGCTGTTTTTATTGGTCGCTTCCATAGCCTTAGTCGAGTTCGGGGGGATTACGGGGGCGGCATCGTTGTTATCTAAAGTAGATTTCGAGCAGGAACTTAATGATCCGTATGATTTT
>NJEG01000038.1 GCA_002254565.1 Candidatus Altarchaeales archaeon ex4484_2
CTTCCTACCCTCCAAAAATTTTACGGTAAACTTTTTAGCCATTCACACCAGTTATATATGCCGGTTTCCATAGATAACTGGTACGAAAATTAAGCAATCACCTTATTTTATGTATCTTTGGGTCATATAAACGTTTGCCCGACAGTGCCTAACTGCAAAGAACCTGATGAGCCTAGCAACAGGTAGCATCTGCGTTTTACAGGCACCATGGATTCAGCGTAAACCATCTTTTTTTGATTTAAACGTATAGATTGTATATGATAGCCATCATAGATTATGGTGCGGGGAACCTGAAGAGTTTATTCAATGCCTGCCAGCTTCTGGGCTACAGTCCCCGGCTGGTTTCCAGGCCCGGTGGTTTAGGGAGGGCGGAAAAGATTATACTGCCGGGTGTGGGGAACTTCGGTCCCGCTATGAAACAACTGGAATCTTTTAGGGATGTTCTTACACAGAGGATAGATGAGGCTGTTCCCTTCCTTGGGATTTGTTTAGGTATACATTTGGTCCTTGAGGGAAGTGATGAGGCTCCTGATATGAGAGGCTTGGGGATATTCAGGGGCTCCTGCAGAAGATTCCCGTCTACTGTGAAAATACCTCACATGGGATGGAATAATGTTTCGCTGGTGAGGGATTCACCCTTAACCCGAGGTATAAAGGATAACTGCCTGTTTTATTTCGTGCATTCTTATTACCCGTTACCTGAGCAGGAGAAAGCGGTTATCGGCGAGACAGAGTATGGGCTCAGGTTCCCGTCCATTATCGGGGGAGGTAGTGTTTATGCTACACAGTTCCACCCCGAAAAAAGCGGGGAAATGGGACTGAAGCTTCTCAGGAATTTCCTGGAGCTATGAACCTGCTATCTGCGGGTTGAATGCTTTCTCCAGATCTTTTAGGTCGAATAGCATGGTGTTTGGTGTGTTGATTTTTTCTTTAAAGCTTTTGGCGAATAAAGCATGGTATTCTGTTCTTTCGCTGTTGTGCCACCGGAAATCCCCTGATTTAATCCTGAGTTCATTGAGTATCTTCCCCGGGTTTATGTTTTCCTTCCACTTGCATTCGCAGAATAATGCTTTTTTTGTCTGCTCGTTTAAGGCGATGAGATCTATTTCATTGTCTTTATGCCACCATCTCCCTATCTGGTTGAAATCAAAGATATTCTTTCTCTCTTTTATCAGGAACTGTCTTGCGACATTTTCGAAGACAGGCCCCAGGTAGCTGTTGTAGTCTGCCTTGATTTGTTTTATGTCATAGATTCCCTCCTCGATCGCGCTCATGTTGGGGTAGATGTATCTGAACCAGAATTTAAGGAAATTATCTGAGAGATAGTATCTCCCCTTTCTTGAGGTGGTTTTTTCGGTGACTGGGATGGTTCTCTGGATCATCCTGACTTCAAGCAGGTTGCGTAGGTAGGGGCTGATATCAGTCCTCCTTACATTCATAAAGTCTTTGATCTCGTTCACCCTGGTTTTTCCGTGGGCGATAGCTTCCAGTATCAGTTTATATGTGCTCACGTCCTCAAACTCGTATCTCATAATGAAATCCACTTCATCCCTGAGGAAGCTTCTCCCTCTGGTGATTTCCTCCCGTAGCCAGGGCCAGAATCTCTTGTCTATCTTTATCAGGTATAGTGGGATGCCGTCTGCTAGACCGTAGATTTCTATGAGCTCCTTTATCCCGTATCCTGGAAAGAATTTGTTGAGTTCGAAGAAAGGAATCGCCTTCAACTCCATGGAGCCGGTTCTTCTCCCGTAGAGTGGGCTTCTGTAGCTCAGGACTTTGGAGGTCATCATCGAGACAGAGGATCCGAGCAAAAACATTTTTATTTGAGAGTCCCTTAATGTTGAATCTGTTATTGACTGGAGGATGTGGAGGATGTTTTCATCTTCCCTGATCAGGTTCTGGAATTCGTCGATTATGATGACTTCGACGTTGTTTTTAAGGAATTCAAAGAGGGTTTCCCAGTCCATCCTCAGCCGGGAGACTTCAGGGAGGTGGCGCAGGCAGTGCTGGTAGAATCTCTCCAGGTTTCTTTCTCCGACGGCAAGGTAATAGATTCTTTTTCTGTTTTCGGTTGCTGAAAGGATTAGTTCTGTTTTGCCGATTCTTCGCCTTCCATAGATTACCGTCAACTCGAATCTGTCGCTGTCCAGAACATCCTTTAGTTCTTTAAGCTCTTCCACCCTGTCCCTAAATTGTATAACCATAGTTATACTAATGGTAATTCTACTATTTAAACAAATATAGGAAAGAATTTCTATTTCGTGCACCTCCACCATCCACTTTAGGAGAGATGGGGTACGGGTCAGGATTGAATCCTGGAGCTTTGGTTTAATTTCTTGATTCAATCCCAATATTATTTTATGGGGGATAAGAAAATCAGGGAGCCTATCATCTCTGTCCTGGGTCATGTTGACCACGGGAAGACCACGCTTTTGGACTGGATTAGGGGCAGTGTTGTCGCCTCACGGGAGCAGGGGGGTATAACCCAGCATATTGGTGCAACGGATGTGCCCTTTAAGGCAGTGGAAAAGATATGCGGCCCCCTGTTATCTAAACTGAAGATCAGGACAGAGATCAGGGGGCTGTTGTTCATAGACACTCCAGGACACGAGGCCTTCACCAACCTGAGGAAGAGAGGCGGCTCGGTAGCTGATTTAGCTGTCCTGGTGGTTGACCTCAACGATGGTTTGATGCCGCAGAGCCTGGAGGCTGTGGACATCCTCAAGGGTTACAGGGTTCCCTTCATCATAGCAGCCAACAAGATAGACAACATCAGGGGGTGGAAGACCGGCCTGCCCCTGACCCAACAGATGCAGCACGTGCAAGATGAGTTCTATAAGCATTTCTATGACATGATTGGACAGCTCTCCATGTTGAATATAAACGCTGACCTGTACTCCAACATCAAGGACTTCACCAAGCAGATAGCTATCGTTCCCGTGTCCGCTAAGAAAGGGGATGGAATACCCGAGCTGTTGATGGTGTTGATGGGTTTATCCCAGCAGTACCTGAAGGATAAGCTGACTATCGAGGCTGATTCCCCGGGGAAGGGAACAATCCTGGAGGTTAAGGAGGAAAGGGGTTTGGGCACGACAATCGATGTTATATTGTACGACGGCGTTCTGAAGAAGACGGATACTATAGTCGTTGGAAGCAGGGAACCTGTGGTTACGACAATCAAGGCAATCCTCAAGCCTAAGGAGTTGGATGAGATTAGGGATCCCAGGGACCGGTTCATGGATGTGGACGAGGTTGTGGCAGCAGCTGGTGTTAAGATTTCCGCACCCAACCTGGATAAAGCCATGGCCGGCACGCCAGTGTATGTGGGAGGTGAGGAGCTGGTGGGGAAGATGACGTCTGAATTAGAGGATGTTGAGATTGAGACAGATAAGAGTGGTGTGATTATTAAGGCTGATACTGTCGGCTCGCTGGAGGCGTTGATTTCCATACTCTGCAGTGAAGGTGTTCCCATCAAGAGGGGTACTATAGGGAAGGTGTCTAATGCCGATATCATGGAGGCTTCCGCGGTTGGTAGGGAGGACAGGTTCCTGGGTGTTGTCTTATCCTTTAATTCCCCTGTTCTGAGGGATGCTGGGAAGCTTGCCCAGGACAACCAGGTGCCTGTTTTCCGCGGCGGCGTCATATACAAGCTCCTTGAGGACTATAAGGACTGGGTGAGGGCGGAGAAGCAGAAGGAGAGGAGGGATAAGGAGCGCAGGACTGTCTCTCCCGGTAAAATCAAGGTCATGCCAGGTTATGTTTTCAGGCAGAGCAAGCCAGCTATAGTAGGCGTTAAGGTCTTGGCAGGGAAGCTTTCTACCAACTCCAGGTTAATGAATGATGATTGTAAGGTGGTTGGGTGGGTTAAGAGCATACAGTTGGAAAAGGACTCCATTCCCTGTGCACAGGAAGGCCAGGAGGTTGCGGTCTCTATTGAGGGGGCTGTTATGGGAAGGAACTTGGATGAGGGGGATGTCCTCTACACGTTCATATCCGGGAGGGATGTAAGGCAACTTCTCTCTGATGAGGAATTACCTGAAACAGAAAGAATCCTGGTGAAGGAGATACGCGATATCAAGAAACATAATGTCTGAATACGATTTCGAGTTGGATAAAATCCTGGAGGAGATAGAATCCTCTGAAGCCAGGATGGTGGCCCTGCAGTTCCCTGAGGGTTTGAAGACGTATGCAGTCTCTGTTGCTGCTGAGATAGAGGATAAAACCAACGCGACAGCGTTGATTTTCGTAGACCCCACATATGGGGCATGTGATATAAAAGAATGTCAGCTGGAGAAGCTGGGCGTTGATTTACTAATCCATTTTGGCCACACCAGGTTCCTTAAAGACTAGATTTTCTTGAGGAACATGCTGAGGTAGTGTTTTTTGTCTGCCTTCCTTGCTTTTTCCCTGAAGCCTTGCTCTTTAGCCAGCTTAATCAATAGTTTATGGGCTCCTGAGCCGTATTGTGCCGCCTTCTTCTTCCGGTCCAGAACTTCAGGGGGTAGTCCGGCATGTTGTGCTGCTCTCCTAAGGAGGTATTTCCTCACATATCTTCTTCCATCTACCTCATCTATGCAACTGAACTCGCTGCCTGAGCCGATATCCTTTATCTTCTCCAGGGGGTCCAGTGACAGGCTGTATTTGATGAATTCCGGATCCATGAAGGGATACCTGATATCTAACCCCCGTTCCGTACATATTCGTTCCTCCCGTTCCAGGTTTTCCTTATACATTGCTTTCACGTCCCCAGCCGTCGCCTCCTGCAGTCCCTGGTAGCCTTTTTTGGCGAGAACCTCCAGGTATTTATGGTATCCCCCGAAGAGTTCATCAGCTCCCTGCCCTGAGAGCAGGGTTTTCTCCGAGACCCTCCTGGTTACATAATATAGGGGTATGGATGCGCCAACCTTCACCGGGTTGGTCCCTGCAAGCGATACGATATGGGGGAGTTTCTCTCTCAGGTCATCTAATGTGAGCTCTATGATCTCTAGTTTTATGTCAAGCTTTTTTGAGAGCTTTCTTACATGGGACACATCCTCTGATTTACCTGTTCCCGTAGTGTATCCCGTAACCTGCGAGTGTCTTGATGCTAGAACCGCTACCAGCGTTGAATCCAGTCCCCCGGATAGGAGCACACCAACATTTTCCTCCTGGATGTTTCGCTTTACTGCTTTATCCAGGACCTCGATTAGCTTCCCTGAAACCTGTGTCATTTTAAACCATTATGTGTTAAATCATTAAGTATAAATCAGGCTTGGGGTGATGTAGATGAAATTTACATTCCATGGAGGGGCGCAGGAGGTTGGGCGGTCGTGCATCAATCTGTGTTCCAACGGGTATAGTGTCTTACTGGACTGTGGTATCAAGCTGACCTCAAAGGCTCCTGAGTACCCCCAGCTGCCAGGGAGAGTTGATTCCTTTATCCTCTCACACGCTCACTTGGACCATTGCGGGATGGTTCCCGCACTCTATAAGCAGTTTCTATGCCCGCTTTATGCCACAGACATAAGCTTTGATATCTCCCACATACTGCAGAGAGATTCCCTGAAGATTACCTTAAGCGAGGGTTTCGCCCCTGAATATGACTACGATGATATCGGCTTGTCTTCTATGGGTGAGAATCCTGTGGGCTATAATGAGAGGGTTGAGTTGAACAGTAAACTATCTTTTGAGCTTTTTGATGCCGGGCACATACCCGGGAGCGCTTCAGTCCTCCTTGATGTTGTGGAGGGCGGTGTGAGCAGGAAAGTTCTTTATACGGGGGATATTAAGACCTCGGACACGAGGTTGCTGGATGCTGCTACGGTTCCTGAAGCTGATATCCTGATTTCCGAGTCCACCTACGGTAACAGGGTGCATCCTGACAGGAAAAGCCTGGAGGAGAGGCTTCTGGCAGAGGTTGAAAAGACCCTTGACGGTGGGGGTAATGCTGTCCTGGCTTCTTTTGCATTGGGTCGGACGCAGGAGTTGTTGTTGATTTTGAATGATCTGGGTTATCCCGTATACCTGGATGGTATGGGAGCTGACTTGACTAAGTTGATGCTCCAGTATCCTCACTATCTGAGGGACGCTAAGGCCTTGAGGAAGGCGGTCAGGAACGTGGTGTGGGTGGAGCATAATGGCATGAGGAAGCAGGCTATCAGGGAGCCCTCCATTATTGTATCTACTGCTGGGATGCTTACGGGTGGTCCTGTATGGTATTACCTGAAGAAGCTGTGCGGTGATGTCAGGAGCTCTCTTTTCTTGACAGGATATCAGGTGGAGGGCACCAACGGCAGGCTTTTGTTGGATGAGGGGTATGTTGTGGATCCAAGGGGTGGGGAGAGGATTGATGTGAGGATGAGGGTGGAGTATCTTGATTTCTCGGCTCACGCTGGTAGGCATTCGCTGGAGAGGATGGTTGAGAGAATCAGCCCGGATAGGTGTATACTGGTTCACGGGGATGCTGAGAGCTGCTCTTCCCTTGGTGAGTTCACGCAGGGGGTTTGTGAGACCTTCATCCCGGAGGTTGGTTCATCCATCGAGTTTTAGACTACCCTGCCTCCCTGGTATCTGCCATTGTATTTTTTTGTTTTGCCTTCTATTTTCTCGAAGATTATTTGCGCTATTCTTGAGTTCTTTTGTATCCTGAATTCTGCTCTACCGTGGTTTATTAATCCCATGGTGAGGGTTCCCTGATATCCGGGGTCGACTAATGCTGTCTGGAGGGCTGCGCCGGACCTGAATAGTGTAGACCGGGGTAGTATTCTTGCCGCCAGATCAGATGGCATGTTTATTTTCTCCAACGTCTCTACCAGAATATATTCCCCCGGGTTGAGTGCGTATTCCTCAAATCGTTCTTCTCTTATCTTCGGCAGGTCTCTGTAGTCCACTCCAAGGTAGGCTCCTCCTTTTATCTCGTGGATTCTCTCGAGCCTGAGATCGTATCCGCAGCCTTCCAGGCATTCCCTGTCGAAGCCTTCTATGAGTCCTATTCTCTCAACGAGCTCGAGTATTTTTTCCCTTCCAAGGAGCATGTAAGTTATTAAGCAGTCAGCTAAAATAGTTAACAATCAATTTTAAAATGAAAAACAGGATATTGTTTTCTGGGATAATGGCTTTGGTTTTCGCTGTGTTGCTGGTAACAGCGTTGCCAGGAACCTCTGGAGATAATGGGAAGAAACGGTTTTTGTTTCCGGGAATTCGGTGGGTAAATTCATTGCGAAAAACACCTTCATGGTGCAGCATGGGTTTAGGGATGGTTTCACGGTGGAAGTGGATGCCAGGGGTTTAGCCGCGCTTAAGAAGATACCCGGGATAGAAACAGAGGATGTTGGATTGTATCACGTGTTAGGGAAACCAGTTTGTGGTAATGACATAATAGAAGGTGGGGAGAAATGCGGCGAACCGGGGTTGTCCGATTGCCCAGAAGGCTATGTGTGTGAGAACTGCAAGTGTGTTGAGGAAACAGCACCACCTGAAAGGTCTTGTTACCCAAGCGAACAAACACCATGGGGCATAGAAAAGGTTAATGGTGGCTCTGGCGGAGCAGATATTAATGTTGCAATCTTGGATACGGGTGTTTATAAGGATCATCTGGATTTGGAAGAGAGGGATAAAGAACGGGTGTGCTGATGGGAATGGGCATGGTACGCATGTCGCAGGAACGATAGCAGCGAATGGTGGCTCTGACGGTAATGGGATTTATGGAGTGGCACCGGAAGCGAATCTATGGGTGATAAAGGTTTGTGGTAATAGTGGATCCTGTTGGGGGGATGATATAGCGGCAGGGATCAGGTATGCAGCAAATAACGGGGCAAATATCATCTCAATGAGTTTGGGAGGAGACAGTCCAGATTCACAAATTTTATCGGCGGTTGATTATGCAGTAAACAAGAATGTTTTGGTGGTTGCGGCAGCAGGGAATGATGGTCCCGCAGACGGCAGCATTGATTACCCAGGAGCTTATGTGAAGGTGATAGCGATTGGAGCAATTGATTCAAGTGGAGATGTACCGAGTTGGTCGTCCAGAGGAATAAATAACGGGGATTACAGTATATTCATTAAGGGATGTTAGTGAGGGAACTGGAGTCAGCTACAGAACACTGCAGGGGATTATCCCTGATCTCGTCCGGGAGGGGATACTGGGGTATACGAGAACGGAGGGTAAGGCGAAGCTCTACAGAATTAACTGGGGAAACAGGGTGGCTAGGGGATTACGGAAGGGGAAAGTGATTTCGGGCACGGTGAAAGGATGATTAAGCCTGCGCCTTCATCTTCGGGTTGATATAATACCCCCCCTTTATCCGACATTTTTCGTCCTCGATTTCATTATGTCGTGTATTCTCCTCAGCAGGGCGTCGAGGAAGTATATTCCTAGTGCTGCTATCAGGAGGTATGGGGTGATGTCTGTTTTTTCCCTAGTTTCTTGTTTGGTTGTTTCCTGGGCGTATTTGAGGGCGTCTTCCTCTATTTGTTTTTGTTGTGTTGTGTTGTAGATTCTCCCTCCTGTTTGTTCCGCTATCTGGGAGAGTGTTTCCTGGTTGACTCCCAGCTGCTTGTATTCTAGGGGGTAGTTGACTGCTATGCCATCTATGTCGTAGTTGCCGGCTTCCTCTGCTCTGAGGGTGTGGAATCCCTCCTGCTGTGGTTTGATTTCTGTCTGGTATTCGTTGGTGTTTGTTTGTTTCATGTTTGGTTGTGTTTCTGTGTTCTTGTATGTTGTTTTGAGTGTGGGTGGGTTGTCTGCTCTTACTCTGATTGGTATGGTCTGCCCTAGGTGCCCGTCTGTTGTGGTGATCTGTATTTTCTTGTTTTTTTCTAGGTTGCCGATGGCCCAGTTGCTTAAGGCTGAGATCAGCCGGCCATCTTGTTCCGTGTAGAGGTTGAGGGCCCATTGTTTCCCGTTGTCTGTTGTTAGTGCTGCTACCCGACCTATCCCGTATCTCCAGACGGTTAGTATCGGTGCCTTATCCTCTGTTACGATAAGCTTTTGTGCTATGCTTTTAGCTGTCACGCCGTTGTATTCGTTTATGGATGAAACATATTCCGCAATATTCCGTGTGATGAAGTGGTAGCTATCGAACACCCCGATATGGTAGAAGTCTCTTTCTTTCCTTTCCTCTTCATTGAACACTGCCTGAAGTCTATCATTTTCTTCCATCCAGAAGTATAGTCCGTTCCCTTCCCGGGCCATGTCCTGCATCAAAGGCATTCCCTCTTTTGCCTGGGCCCGGTCTCCTATGCTGATTGTGTAGAATTTAATGTCTTTCTGTGCCATACCACTTATCTGGTTCAGGATCAGGTCTCTTCCTGCCCCGTATCTTTCTTCTCCTGTGGGGTAACCGTCTGATATGAAAATCACGTATTTACCTGAGTCGTAGCCTCTTAGCAGTTCCTCTGCTTTCGTTAGTACTGGGTTGAAGCTTGTTCCCCCTTCGGTTATCTTTAGTTTGGCTATGTGGTCTTCTATGAGGGGTTTGTTGCTTCCTATTTCCACCAGGCCGTCTCTGGGCCACGCCCACACTGGTATGTTGAATGCTAGCACAGCTACTGAGTCTTCGGGGTTGAGTTGTCGCAGGAGGTTTACGGCTATGGCTTTTCCTTCAGCGAGGTAGGTTTCGTATCCCCGCTCTCCCTTGGAGCCTAAACTCGCTGATATATCCATGCAGAATAGCACCGCTATTGGTTGTCTTTTTTGTTCCGGCTCTTCTGTTGATATCACCGGCAGCAGTGTTTCCAGGTTGCTGTTGTTGTATCCTCCCTTGTTGTAGCTTTCATCCCCTCCAACAACTACTAGTCCGTTTCCGTCTATGACGTAGTTGTGTAGTGTTTCTGCTATGGATCTTAGTTTCCTGTAGGGGGTGTTGTCTACGTAGATTGCATCGTAGTTCCCTGAATACTTGAGTATCTCTTCAGGTTGGTTGGTGGATATTACGTCATAGTTTTTCTCGAGCACTACCTTGAGGGGGGAGCTTGGGTCTTCGCTTAGCAGGAGGATGGTCGGTCTTTCAGCGACCTCCACTATTTTCCGGTAGATGTTGTTTCTGCTGTAGTAGTCTCCTCTCCCTGCTTTTATCACAGCTTCAATCTTGTATAATCCTGCCTGGGGGAAGTTGAGTTTGAGGGATATCTCTTTTTGCTGCTGGTTCTGGTATACTGATACCTTTTTGACTACCTCGTTGTTTACCCTGAATATCAGCTCGTATTCTACTGGCAGGTCTTTGTTTTTCCGTATATCTGCTGTGAGCAGGTATTCGGAGTTGATTGGTGTCTTCCTATCTCCGCGCAGGGTGTGGATGTAGATGTCTTGTTTCGGTGTTGTTGGTTTTAGGAGGTATACTGTGGTGTTTTCTCTCCCAAGTATTTTAGCCACGTCCACTGCGTTCATGCCATAGTTGTTGTTTCCGTCGGTGTATAGTATGATGAGGTGATTCTGGTTTATTTTTTTTATGTGGTTGTAGAGTATGTCTCCTATTCCTGTTCTGTTTCCCTGGGAGAATGTTTCTAGTTTGACCATATCCTGGAGTCCTGTTTCTTCCTGTATCCTGGCTTCCAGGTTTTTTTGTAGTTGTTGTGTGATGTTTGGGTGGGTGAATATCTGCATGCTCTGTGATTGGTCTGCTAGTATGGTTATGGTTGTTGCGTCCTGGTATTTTTGTGTTAAGTGTATGAGGTGGGGGGTGGCTAGTGCTGTTAGCAGTAGTGTTGTCAGAAGTAGCCTGGTTAGGAGGAATGATGTGTTTATTCTTTTTTTTGTTATGTATGCTGTGAGCATGAGGGCTGCCGGGATGAGCAGTAGCAGCATCTCGGGTTGTTGTATTTCCAGCAGCTGGTATTCCGGATGGTTTAGTGGTATTTCCATATGTTTATTTCTTGTTTTTTTGTTGTTATATTTTGTTTTGTCTTTTAAGTATATACTTCTATAGGGTATTTAGGAAATGGTTTTCCGAGTATACAGTGTAAAAGTGAGGTGAATGACAATGACTGAGAAGAAAACAAGTGGAGATGACAATACTGTTTTTGTTGGACGAAAGGATTTGATGAGCTATGTCTTGGCTGTGGTCACCCAATTCAATGAGGGTGGTGTTGATGAGGTTGTGATTAAGGCACGGGGCAGGGCTATTTCCAGGGCTGTTGATGCTGCGGAGATTTCCAGGCAGAGATTTCTTCCTGATGTTTCGGTGAAGGATGTCCAGCTTGGGACGGAGCAGATTGAGGGCGAGAAGGGCCCGGTTCGGGTTTCTAGTATGGAGATTACCCTGGGGAGATGATTTTCCCTATTTTTTTCTTCTTTTTTTGAATATTATTCCTTATTTTTTTCTTTATTGTAAATATCTTTCATTTTTATAGCCTGAATTCCCAATATATAATTGCCGTAGGGTGAAGGGTGGTTGGCTGAAACTGGTTTCAAACTTTTTTTTGCCTGAATTCCCAATATATAATTGCCGTAGGGTGAAGGGTGGTTGGCTGAAACTGGTTTCAAACTTTTTTTTTAGCTTGAATCCATTTAACCCTCTACTAAACCCCAAGGTCATCCACCCTTCGTTATTTTCCGTTTTTTAAACAATGTAGACCATATAACTAAAAACACCGTTCGAGTGTCATGTTACGAAGGGTTCGGGTTATGCCAGTAACAACATCACATTCAGTTTTCTTTTAGTATACAAAAACGGTGAAACCGATCCCTTTAACATAAGCAAGGATCCCAGCCCTCAAAACGGCTTGAAGAATTTCACGGTCTATGTTCCATTAGGCGACTACAGCTACCAGTGTGGGGTCATCGACAAAGCCCTGAACATAGCAGTCTCACCTAAATGGGATTTCACCGTTGCATCGACTACAACAACCACAAGTATATCAACAACTACTTCAACCATTCCCGAGGAGACTACTTCCACAACCACTTCATCCACTACATCAACCACCAGAGGCGGTGGCGGAGGAGGTAGTGGTGGAGGAGGAGGCGGTGGCAGCGGTGGTTTCACCCCCACAGGAGGGGGTAACTGCTTTGACGGCTTGAAGAACTGTCACCACCACCAGTGTGAGGAGGATGTTGACTGCGGCGGGCCATGTGATCCATGCCCAAGCTGCAGTGACGGCATACAGAACCAGGGAGAGAAAGGAATCGACTGCGGTGGACCGTGTCCTCCGTGCCCGACTACCACAACAACATCAACGGTTACCTCAACAACAAAGGCTGCTGAACCAAGTGAAGCATCAGGATGCGGCCCGGGGTGCGGTGAAACCGTGCATAAGATAGATGCTTATTCCTGCTCCACCTGCACGCTTGGCTTAGACTGTGATTCATTCTGCGACACCAGTCTGTGTGAACCAGACAGCTGGTGCAAAATCAACGATAAGGGATTGTTTGACTGTGGATGCTGTTGCTCTGCTGGGGAAACAACAACCACCACTGCAGCCCAAGGAGCTCCTGTTGGCCGGATTGTTGGCTTCCCGGGGGGGGATATGACCCTCTTGGGTCTCCTGTTGTTCCTTTTCCTGCTGTTCATGTTGGTAGTTTACTTCCTGAAAAAGCAGGGTTCCTGAAACAGCTTTAGTAGGGTACCAGAATCAATCCCATTATCCCTGATAGTGTGGTCAGCCCGTAGAGTATCCACATGCTCTGGTGTTCCGTCAACCTCAGATGGTAGGGGAAGAACCATTTGAGGGTCCAGTGGTTTGGCACTTCTAGTGTATTGTCCTCTCTTAGTGTGCCGAATTTCACATCCCCCAGCTTTTTGATCTTCCACACAACGTACATGAGGAAGTTTATTATGTGGGGTAGGAGTATAACAACCCCAAACAGTTCCAGCTTGTTCACTACCAGGAAGGCTCCCAAGGCTGCGCCGGTCATCAGGCTGCCGGTGTTGCCCCAGAATATCCGGGCAGGGTAGGTTTCGTAGTATATGAAAGCCAGAAGTGAGCCGAATAACGGCAGGAACATGAATATTTTTTCCGCTCCCGACTCGAAGAACACCCGAATCATTATGAATGACAGGATTATGTATGATAGGCCGCATGCCAGGCCGTTGTATCCTGAGTGCATGTTTATGAGGTTGGATGTTACCATAATGTACATTGGTGCTATAAGGAAGAGATACCATATCCCGGGGTTTATTTCAGTGTAGTACAGGTTTATGGTTGACTCAGGCATCAGGGCCACTATGGGCATGGCCAGGAAATAGGGCACTATTATCTTCCAGCTGTGTCCTATCTGGAACAGGTCGTCTGCGAGTCCAAATAACCCGTAGACGAGGATGAGGAAGTATAGTATGATCAGGGCTGTTATTGTTTCCACCCCAATCAGGTTCACCAGGATTAAGGCCACGACCAGGGAGGTTAATAGGGCTGCCAGGATGATTAAGCCTCCTATGGAGGGGATCTCTGGCTTATCCCGTTTATACATGTCTTTTACTGTGTAGTTTTTTTCTCTGGCTTTCTTCATGTATTTTGGGGCGAAGAATAGGGTGAACAGGAAGCTTGAAGCGAATACGAGCATTAATGCGATTTTTTCCATTTTCTTATTGCTTTATTGTATGTTTCTCTTGTTTTATCCTTAAGCCATCTGGTCTGCATAAGCCATACTGTGGTGAAGAATATTGTCAGAGCCAGTAGTGATATGCTCATGTTTTCTGCTGTGAAGTCCACTCCAAGCCCGAGGTCTAGTGTTAACGCAGTCAGCAGGGTTAAGGCAATGCTTAATACGGATCCTAAGGCTATCCTCTCTATTTTACTCGTGTTTTTGGGGAATAACGCGAGCGTTAAAGCGAATCCCGGGATAAACAGGGTTAGGAGCAGGCCGAATATTATCCTGAGGGCTGGGATTATCATGTTACTATTATAGAAGGTGTTTTTTTATAGGGGGATTACTTTCTTGGTTTTGTAGGATTCGACTGCTGCCAGCGCTACCTGGAGGGCGTGTCTTCCTTCCCTGCCCCCTACCATGGGTTTTTTGTCGTTTATGATGCAGTCTATGAAGTGTTCTATTTCATTGCTTAAGGGCTCTCTTTTCTCCAGCCTGATTAGCTGGAATCCCTGGTCGGTGAAGAACTTGACTTTTTGTTTGATGTAGTCGACGTAGGCTATTCCTTTCGTGCCTGTTATGGTTAGTTTCCTGACCTTGTGGGGTGTCAGCCAGTTGGTTTGTATTGTGCCTGCATTGCCGTTGTTGAATCCTAGTAGTATGGAAGCGTAGTCCTCGAATTTGTGGGTTATGCTACCGGCGTATGCGTGCGCGCTGAGCACTTGTTCGTTGTAGATGTAGCTCATCACGTCGATGTCATGAACACCCAGGTCTGTTATTATGCCCACATCCCTTATCCGTGGATTATAGGGTCCAACTCTTCTGGCGGAGATGGATACTATTTTCCCTAGCAGGTCTTGTTTCTTTTTGAATGCCTGCACTGCGGGGTTGAATCGTTCAATGTGCCCTATCAGGAGTTTGACTTTTTTTTCTTCGGCTTTTTTTATTATCTCGTCAGCGTTCTCTAGCGTGTCTGCTATCGGCTTCTCCAAAAGGACGTGCACGCCTTGTTCTATTGCCTGCAGTGCTATTTTCTTGTGTAGTTTGGTTGGTACTGCTATGCTCACGGCATCCAGTCCCTGTTCCAGGAGCTTTTTATGGTTTGTGTACGCTTTAGTCTTGTATTTCTTGGCTAGTTTCTGTGCTCTTTCCTTGTTTATGTCTGCTATGCCTTTGAGGTCTGTTTTTTTGTTTTGGCTGTAGATTCGGGCGTGGTGTTGCCCCATCTCTCCAGTACCTATCACTCCTATTTTTAGTGTCATTGTAACCCTCTCTTGCTGGCTTTTTATATCAGATAATCCCTTATAGTATATACGCTTCGAGCGTATATAAATAAATTCA
Source organism: Candidatus Altarchaeales archaeon ex4484_2 (assembly GCA_002254565.1). Taxonomy (GTDB): domain Archaea; phylum Altiarchaeota; class Altiarchaeia; order IMC4; family QMZM01; genus EX4484-2. The sequence continues at coordinate 14,843 of NJEG01000038.1, forward strand.
ATTTTATTGTAATATTATTAAACATTGTTCTAAAATGTATAAGACAGTAAAATATTGGTTCATCGGCTCGTTCATAATACTGCTCGCAGCGTTCACCTACTTTTATCTCACATCAAACATATCCCTCACATCACACTACAGCCTCTTCATATGGGTTATAGCCGGGATTGTGGCATTGTACACTGCGAAAAACAAGACAAATCAGGGACTCACAGGAAACGAATCCCTCACTCTTTACATCCTGGGTGTCATAGCAGCCGTCTTTAGTTTTTTTTGTATGGATGTGGGATTTTGCAACCCACCCTACAATGTTGGGGAGTTCACTATGCTGCTTTCTTCTCTGAGCGTTATCTATTTCACATACCTTAGGTTCAGGCCGATTATTGTACCCTCTACTTTCCCTTTAATAAGTGTTTTGGGTTATCAGGTATTTGATTTATTCCAGGAGAATATTGACTCACTCTCCCAGCCCTTCGTCGGGCCGACTACCCAGTTAACCGCCTTCATGTTAAGGGTTTTTGGTTTATCCGTTGAGGTAGACGGTAACATAATCTCCTTTTTATCCATTAATGGTTCATTGATGCCCATAAAGATTGTCCCTGACTGCACTGGCATCTGGTCTCTTGGAGCGTTCACTGCCTCCCTCATACTGGTTGCCTTGGTTTTCCCCCGGGTTTTATCAAGAAAGAGTGTGCCTTATATTACGGTGGGTTATGTGGGAACCTATGCGGCTAACATCACCAGGGTGGTGTTGATTTGCCTGAGCGCTTACTTTTACGGGTACTCCGGAGCTACCCAGATTGTGCACGTGCACGCTGGCTGGGTTGCGTTCTCTGCCTGGATGATATTGTTCTGGTACCTGTTTTTCTCTCGCTACCTTCTACATGAAAAGAGTTTAGAGGCTAAGAAGACCGCTCCATAGTAGAGGAGTAATGCTATCCCATGCCTTGATATGATGTTTGATGTATGATCCCACGGCAGGGTTATGTCCCAGCTGGCTGGCATCAGATATAGTTCACTGCTTAGGGGATAAAATAGGGGTATCCCGTACATTCCCTGCACCATGTCCATCAACAGACACCCTCCAAGCATCACTGTCAGGGCCAGCATGTAGGCAGCATATTTCTCTTGTTTCTTCTTGTGCAGATATATGAATGCCACTATAGTTAACGCTGGAACAGTGAGGTTGTGCAGTACCTGTATTCCCAGCCCCGTGAAATGATCTAAATCAATCATCAGGGAGATTGTGGACAGGATAAGTAATGCTCTGGTGTTGTATTGGTTGAGGTTTTTTAGTATAATGTACCCTCCTGTGAGGGATATCATGTAGTGGAATAATGGATCCAATTTTTATTGTTTCCTGCCTTTAAGCCAGTAGTGTGTTTCGTAGGTGTTTGTGGGGCTTGCTAGTTCCACCCTGACTTTCACCGGGAACTGCATGTAGTCCGGATAGTCTGTGGAAACCTGCCATTCCTTTTCTTTCCCGGGCTGGATGGTGAAGGTGTTCTCTCCTATTGATGCGTTATTGAGGTATATTTCTGCTGTGTACCTGGTTTCCTCTCCCTCAAAGCATCTTACCCCGTAGATGAATGCTATGGTGTCGCAGCAAACCTATTATTATTGCCGCAACAACAGCCTTGAACATCAGGTCATCCATTTCTCCAGGTGATTCTTTCTTCCTTTCCCGGATGACATCATCCAGTATTTTCCTCTCCTGTTGTAGGCCGGTCATTTTTATATTCATTTATTTCTTGTGTCTGAGCTGTTAAATTCTGGTTTTGTAGTAGAAGTATCCGGCTAGGAACAGCATCAACACCAGTATCCCGGCTCCCTCCACCGGCACCCCGATTATTCTCCCCGTGGGTGCCTGCTTTTTTTCCGGCACGGTTTCAGTGGATAGTTCCTGTATAACAGCTTTGGGGGGTGTGGTGTTTTCCGGCAGGGTTGAGGTTGTGGTGGTTGTTGAGGTGGTGGTTGAGGTTGTTGTCGTAGTTGATGTTGAAGTAACGGTTGTTGTGGTTGTTTCCTGGGGTTCTGGTTCTCGGGTCCCGTACACGTAGAGGTATCCTTCCTGGGTTGCTGTGAGGATTTCAGGTCTCTGGTCCCCGTCCAGGTCTGTTATTACTGGGGAGGCGGTGGTTTCTTTATCTAGCTTGTGGCTCCATACGGCTGTATGGTTTGAGTCCAGTATTATGGTTTCTCCTTCCCTGGTTGTTATTATTATCTCCAGCTGGCTGTCGTTGTTGAGGTCTGCTATGGCTGGCTGCTGGTTTATTTCTTTGTTGGTGGAGTATCTGGTTTCTTCCTCTCCGTTTGGGGTGAGGATGTGTAGGTTCCTGCCCGCTCCCACAGCTATTATGGTCTGGTTTCCTTGCTCTCCGATTGCTGCTGATGTTGCTTCCCCCTCCATGGTGCGGTTCCATAGGAGGGTTAGTGCCTTCATGGTTGTGAATCTTTCTCGGCTGTATTCTGTCCCCAGCTTCAGCTTGAATATTTCTCCGTCTTCTGTTGAGGTTATTATTGTTTTCTCGTGTATGGTTGGGTTGGCTTTGTGGTTGCTGTCTGTCCGGTAGGATATTATGGAGCCCCTCCATAGCATCACATGAAGTGCTTTGTCGTTGGAGCCGTATATTATGTCTTTGTATCCGTCACCATCGAGGTCTTTTATTGCGGGGGTTGTTTCTGTTGCTGCTGTGGTCTTGTGTGCTCTTATTTTCCTGCCCTTATAGTCTAGTATGTATAGGTTCCCGTCTGCTGAGGCGAATATGATTTCTTTTTTCTGGTTGTTTTCGAGGTCTGCTGCTATTGGGTTGTTGATTATTTCACCTTCTGCCTGGTAGCTCCACTGGTGTTGTCCCAGGTGGTTTATGACGTGTATTATGCCGTCTAGTGTGCCGATTATTATTTCTTTTTTTCCGTTGTTGTTTAGGTCTGCTGCTGTTGGCGTGGTTGTTATGGTGGTGTTTGTCTTATAGGTCCAGATGGGTTTACCTTCGTAGTTTATTGCGTGCAGTGTTTTCCCTGCTGCGAGTATTGTTTCTTCTCTGCCTTGGTTGTTTATGTCTGCTGTTATGGGGTCGGTTGTTATTTTTTCTTGGGCGTAGTATACCCACTTGATTTTTATCTCGCTGATGTTGTAGTTTGTTGATTTCAGTTGTGTATAGCCGGTGTTTTCCGGGTTCCCTCCGTATTGGGGCCATTCAGCTGTTATATTGTTGGCGAGAAGTAGTAGTGTGAGAGCTAGAATCGCTTTCTTCATTTTGTTTGTCGTTGTATTAAATAATTATCGCATTACAACAATAAAAGTTAAACATTGTTCAACTTTTCAGCTTCTTTAGTTTCTCGAGTTCCTTCCAGAATATTTCCTCGTCTTTCTCCAGTATCTCCTCATGTTTACCGAACATCCGCTCAAAGCTTTGGCGGAGTTTCCTCAGTTGTCTCAGCTCCAGTAGAACAAGAACCAGCGCCAGGGTCATTCCTACGTTAACGAGTATCAGCACCCATACAAGGCTTACTTCGTAGTCGAATATGTACATTTTTTCTGTTAATTTATTTGGTTTTGTATGTTATTAAATCAGGTTTTTTTGCTGTTACTTAAGCAGCCACTTCCATAGGGGGGTGTTTTATTTCCCTGTTCTTTAGGAAGCTTTTATATAAATCTTTCCTTTAGGAAAGTTTTTCCCATTATTTTGTTTCCTTCAGGAATGTTTTTTCTAGGTTTT
>NJEG01000012.1:0-854 GCA_002254565.1 Candidatus Altarchaeales archaeon ex4484_2
GTCTCCAAATACGGCCAGACCTCCCTAAGAAACGTGGCAGGCGAAGCAGAGCTTGATGATTTATTATCTGAGAGACGGAAGATAGCCGACGAACTCAAAAGGATTGTGGACGAAGCAACAGACCCATGGGGCATACAAGTTGAATTCATCGAGTTAATGGATATCGAGTTGCCCCAGGACCTCAAAAGGACCATGGCCAAGCAGGCTGAGGCGGAAAGAGAGAAGAGGGCTACGATAATCAAAGCCCAAGGCGAAGTCATCGCCTCAAAGAATCTCGCTGACGCCGCCAAGAAACTATACAAGATACCTGGAGCCATGCACCTGAGGAGTCTGCACTCGCTTAACGACATGTCCTCCGACCAGAGCAACACCATAAACTTTGTCGTGCCAGTTGAGGTCTTGAGGGCCGTGGAGGAGGTGGACTAAATGGTCCTGAGAGTAATAAACGAATACGAGAGGGGTGTCTTGTTCGCCCTGGGGAGGTTCGCCGGGATCCTGGACCCGGGACTGCGGGTTATCGTACCAATATACCATTCCCTGGAGAAGGTGGATATCAGGGAGCGGGTTGTGGACATAGCCAAGCAGGAGGTGATAACCAAAGACAACGTTCCAGTCAACATCAATGCAGTAATATATTTCAAGATATACGACCCCGAAAAAGCTATAATAAACGTGCACGATGTAGTCTACTCAACGGCCAAATACGGTCAGGCCGCCCTTAGAAACGTGGCTGGCGGGGTTCAGCTGGACGAGCTGTTATCCGAGAGGCAGCAGATAGCGGATAAGCTTAGGGAGATAGTGGATATTGCCACAGACCCCTGGGGTGTGGACATAACAAAAATAGAGCTCCAGGA
>NJEG01000012.1:868-24900 GCA_002254565.1 Candidatus Altarchaeales archaeon ex4484_2
ACAGACCCCTGGGGTGTGGACATAACAAAAATAGAGCTCCAGGATATCGAGCTGCCAGAGGACATGAAGAGGATGATGGCCAAGCAGGCTGAGGCTGAAAGAGAGAGGAGGGCTGTAATAATAAACTCCGAAGGCGAGGTTATCGCAGCAGACAACATAGCGGAGGCAGCTAAAACATTATATAGCACTCCAGGAGCCCTGCACCTGAGGACCAAATCAAGAAAGCAGTACTAGGAGAGAAATAAAACCCCACACCCATAACTAAGGATAAAAACAAAAGGATATGACAGAAGTAGGTATTGAGAAATGATTCATGAATATATTCAAGCAGCTTTATCAAAAGCACATTATGATATTATAGACGATGAAGAACCCTATTACGGTGAAGTCCCCGAATTAAGGAGGGTGTGGGCAACAGGCAAGACGTTAGAGGAATGTAGACTTAAACTAACAGAAGTTATTGAAGGCTGGATAATTTTAAGATTAAGGGGGGATCCCCCCCATACCCGCGTCGAGGGGATTGGGATAAAGTAAAATAGATAAGCTGCATACTCAGAATAAAAAAAAATGCTTGATGAAGAGCATGTGGAGAGATTCGCTCCATTCAAGGGGAGCGCATACACTGCCTTCTTCATCTCAAACCTCGTGGTTTTCCTTATTGTGTTATTCGTTTGCGTATCTGCGTTGGTATTCATAACAGCAATAACAGTACCTGCTCTTGTTCTTGCCCCATCCAAGCTGCTTGACCCGGTGCTTCTCTTCCTCGGCCTGGTTTTTATTTTGGCGCTGACCGGGATTATCGCAGCCAGCTGGTATACCCGTGAATTCTTCAAAACATTTATCTATGAACCCCGAAAGGATTATTTTTTCTCGCGGAAGGGGGTGGTCACTCCAAGCTATACGCTCATACCCTACAAGAACATACAGGATATACATATGGAGCAGTCCATATATGACCGCATCTTTGGGTTATGGTCTATGAAGATATATAGTGCAACGTTCTCCACGAGGGGCTCAGACATAATATTTGGCTTAAGTAAAAAAACAGCTGAACGACTGAAGACAGAACTACTTGAAAGAATGAGGGGGGTGAAGCAGGTTGTCGACTGAAACGCTCATAGAAAGATACCCTCTGGAGAAGAGGAAGGTGCTGAAAAAAACTGTGCAATACGTCTTTGGCATCATTACCGGCCTCGCTGTTTTGTTTTTATTCTTTCTGGATGTCTCCTTTACCCTGTTCCTCGTTCTCGCGGTTATTGTCTTAATCCTCATCCTGTTTGTTGTATCCTACACCTACCAGTGGTATTACTACAGGAACTACTTCTATGACTTGGTGGATGGGAAACTAGTTGTAAGGAAGGGTGTTATCAGCACTAAACAGACAACAGTACCGCTTGGAAAGACACAGGACGTCTACCTTGACCAGGACATATTCGACAGACTCTTCAGGCTCTGGGATCTCCACATATCAAGTGCCAGCCAGAGCTCCGGCTTCGAGGCACACATCGACGGAGTAAATGAAATAAACGGTAGAGCAATGTATAATCTGCTGCTTGGGGAAACAGTTTCAGCAGAAGAAAAAACAGGTGTTAAAGAGATATATCACCCAAGCATGGCTGGTCTGGTGCCGATGATGATTGGTTCCGTCTTCATGTTTTTTTTCATCGCTGTGTTTTCCATGATGCTGCCGATGGTGCTGGCTATACCAGCGATCATTATCGCACTATTCGGCATAGCTGCATTAACCTACCTGGAATTCAAATCCATCAGATACGAGATAAGAGCTGATGGAGTATTCATCAAAAAGGGATTTATCTCGCCCAAGGAAAGTCTCGTGTTATACAGGAACATACAGGACGTTGAGGAGTCACAGGGCCTTATTGAGATAATCCTGGGGATAAAAACGCTGTCTGTGAAGACCATGACGAGCCTGTCTGCCCAAGACTCCAACCTCCGCTTCCTAACACATGAAGTAGCCGAGAAACTGCGCGAGGAGATACTCGAACAGAGCAGGAAGAGCTCCCTGGCTGCCGAGAGAGAAACAAGAGAAGATGAGGTTACAGTAGAGGATACGGTTAAAGAAATTGAGGCTCCCCCGCCATACAGAAACCACTTCATTAAGTCGATGATTTACTCGAACGCCATAAACTATGGAATAATCGCCTCCATTATCGCTTTGGTGTCTGTTTTCCTCGGAGTCTTTCACTCTGTTTACTTCTTTGGTGGGGTTTTTCTTTCAGTGGGAATCTTCCTGCTCCTGTTTATTATTTCAGCGATTAGCGCGGTTATTGTCTCCATGACGTACAGCTACAGCGTTTTACGCGATTATGTAGCTATAAAGGTGGGTTTATTTTACATCAGGAGGAAGCAGATAAACTACAACAAGATACAGGATCTGGTATTGGATATAACCCTCCCCCAGAGTTTCGCCAAGCTGGCCTCATTAAAGCTGGAGACCGGCTCAAAGGAGCTGGTCCAGGGGCAGCGTGGAAAATCGGCCGGGGCAACAACGTCTGTTTCAAGGCTTGTTGAATCCATCCCGGAGCTTGACTTCATGGATGCGGTAAACCTGAGAAACAAGGTGGCGAAATTGATGGGTGTATCGCTCCAAGGGATAGGAATAGACTCCCTCGTATCCCGTCTCCCTCTTGAATCAATCAAGCCCTTCAAGAAAACGCTCTGGTGGATTATTTATTTAACGCCGGTTGCTCTAGTGACGTGTATAGCAGCCTACCAGACAGATATTTCGGTGCCGGGCGTCACTGTTTTATTAATCATCTACCTGGTGGTAATAGCTGGTAAATACGTCTACGAGGTCTATTACTATAGGAGATACTTCTATGACCTGAACGATGACGTATTGGTCATAAGGAAGGGCGTCTTCGGCTCCAGGGAGATAGTAATCCCTTTCTCCAAGATACAGGATATATTCATAGACCAGGATATACTCGACAGAGCCCTTAATCTAAGGGACCTGTATGTCTCAACAGTCACAGGCAGGTCCATACTGAATGCACACATCGATGGAGTAAACCCGGAGAAGGCAGGAAAGATTGCTTTAATGATAATCGATAGGATGCACGGTAGATAGATTACTTTAGCATATCTTTCACAACATTTCACTCTAATGTTAGAATCCTCTTCGCCAAGTATGCGGCATTCTCGCCGTTATCTATCCCAACACAAGCGACAGGAATGCCTTTCGGCATCTGGGCGATAGACAGGAGGGAATCAAGCCCTCCCAGCTTTGTGGAAACGGGAACGCCAATAACCGGTTTCTCCGTCAAGGAGGCTACCACACCAGGTAAAGCCGCTGACAGACCTGCTATGCAGATGAAGACCCTGGCATCAGAGCCCTCAACCAGCCCCCTCAGTTTCTCAGGATCCCTGTGAGCAGAGCAATACTCCATGGAGAAGGGGATGTTCTTCTCCTTCAACACATTCTCAGTCTTCTTCACTATCTCGTAATCCGACTTGCTGCCAGCTAAAACCATGACGTCCATGATATAAATTAATTGGAATCAAGAATATAAAATAGGGGAGACATAAAAATGATGAAGGTAGCGGTTTTAGGATGCGGCCGGATGGGAAAGGAGATCATCAAGGAAGCAATAGATGAGGGATTCAAGGTTGTTGCAGTAGTTGATGCAGAAGACAGCTCCCTGAATGGACAGGATGCGGGCCGGGTCTCTGGTATAGGGGAGCTGGGGGTCAAGGTCTCGCCGGCAACACACCTGGAGGATATACTGGATGAAACCAAGCCGGATGTGGTAATAGACTTCACTAACGCAGAAGCCTGTTTCTGGAATACGAAATTGATTGTGCAAAAAGACATTAACCTGGTTATTGGAACCACGGGGTTTACTGACAAACAGATGCAGGAGATAGAGCAGGAGATAAACAGCCACAATGTGGGAGCAGTTATTTCACCAAACATGAGCGTGGGAGTTAATGTGTACTGGCAGCTGATAGAAGAAGCCACCAGATACCTACCGGATTACGACATCGAAATCATCGAATCACACCATCGCTTCAAGAAAGACGCCCCCTCAGGAACAGCACTTAAGACAGCTGAAATAATCTCCACAGTAAGGGATGTGGAACTGGAGGATGCTGGTGTCTACGGCAGGAGGGGCGCATCCGAGAGAGGGGAGGGGGAGATTGGAATCCATGCAATAAGAGCGGGAGACATCGTCGGAGAACACACCGTAATCTATGGAACCATCGGGGAGAGAATTGAGATAACACACAAAGCTCATTCCAGAGCAGCGTTCGTGAAGGGGGTTATAAAGGCCGTGGAGTTTATTGTAAACAAGAAGGGAGTCTATGGCATGAAGGAGGTTCTGGGAATCTGAATCCCCCTAATACCAGCCATACATCTTCTTTCTGGAAGGTTTTTTTAGTTCACCCCAGTCCAGTACCTCCAGACCCTTCAACAGTATGTTCGGGTCCCTCCTGTCCCCTGATTTCTCTATCAGCTTGAATGGGGTTGAGGATAGGGTTGCCTTTGCCTCCTCCTCACTAAGACCAAGGACTCTTGCAAGGGAAATCATCTCCCCCGGACTTCTTAAATCAGATAATCTATCTGATCCTGTTGTGAAAACAAGGGGGGTGTTGTATTTAAGAGCTACTTTAATGTTCTGCCTTATTCTCCCCAGCAGGGTGGCTCTAGCCCTGTTCCTGGAGTGCAGGATGTCCGAAAAATTAAGTTCCAGGGCAATGAATCGCTCCGACATGTTCCTGGCTATTATATGATCCACCCCCGAATTCCGCTGCTTCATGAAGTCCTTTTCTGCTTCTTTTTCGGGCCTGGATACCAAGTCAACCTCCCAGCACTCCGAGGCTTCTCTGGCTTGCCCTTCCACGAAAACAAGATCTGCCTTATCCAAGGCCTTCCTGGCATTCCTTCTCACGGGCTTAGTAACCAAGGCACCAGTATATAATTTAAGAGGGGAATCCTTTCTTAAAGCCTCAACCTCCCCCAGAAAATCCCTGAAACCTGAATCAAATTCCTTAGTGAAACATACACAGTACCAGCCAAGGGACTCCAGCAGATCAGGTTTTTCGCTGAATTCCAGGTTCCATCCCACATGCAGGTTACAGTATTTCAACCCCAATCACACCCCAAAATTAGTGCATATATTAATCTTCTGTTCCTTATTTTTAGTATGTTTTTAGTATTATTCTAGTAGTATATTAGTTTACTTTCACATTATAGTATACCAAAATGCATGTGGGAATAATCCCTGACGGAAACAGGAGATACATGAAGAAGACAGGCATAGACGACCTGGAAAAAGCCTATCGCTTAGGGATAGATCGCTTCTACGACCTTGTTGAGTGGTGTGATGAGCTGGGAGTGAACGAGGTCACGATGTACACGCTCTCCCTTGAGAACCTGGAGAACAGGAGTAAAGAAGAACTCTACATACTAATGAACCTGTTCGCCGAAAATACCATGAAGGTGTTAAACGACGAGAGAATGCACAATAGAGAGATAAAAGTCAACATCTGCGGTAACAGGTTATACCTTACTGAATACTTCGGTGAGAGAGGTGTTGAGTTAAACCAGAAATTCCATAAACTGGAGGAGAAAACCAGGAACTATGGAGGAATGAAGCTTAATCTTGCAATAGCATACGGCGGCAGGCAGGAAATAATAAACGCCTGCCAGATGATAATGAACAACGGAGGGGAGTTTACCGAGGAATCCATCCAGGAAAATCTCTGGATTAAAAGCTACCCTGATCTCATCATCAGGACCTCAGAGGGTAGGTTAAGTAATTTCCTGCTCTGGCAGTCCGCTTACTCGGAATTCTATTTCGTGGACAAGCTTTGGGAGGAGTTCCAGCGAGATGACTTGGTTGATGTTTTAGAGGACTTCGGGGACAGAGAAAAAAGATTTGGACGGTGAATTATGGAAGAAAATAAAGACATGATAGAAGAAGATTACATTGATTTATCAGGTCTGAGCAAACACTTTGAGGAACCGGTTCTGGTGGTTTCCATTCTAGCGTTTCTCTTAGCTGCATTAAAGGTTGTATTCCCCTCTCTTGAGTTCGGTGCAATCGACATCGGTCTCGGGAAGCTATCGCTTTATTTCATCGGGACTTTTTTTCTGGGATTGCTGTGCATCTACTTTGTATATATCTACCTCAAGAAGGAGGAGAATAGAAACTACAGCCTCCTATTGATTCCATTACTCATATTCACTACAACAATATTCATGTGGTACTCAGATCAAGGCGGAGGCATTAACGAAAGAGACTTTAATATATTATCTGTGGTTTCCACCACCTTCCTTCTCTTCTACTCGCTCTCATTCCATAAGGTGATGAAACCCTCAACAGCATTGCTTACAGCAATCTTTTTGTCCACACTCTTCACGCACGTCGCTCCCGCGGTTACAGTCCAGGGAATCAACTGGAGCGGCAAATACCTCTCCGCCCTAGACCCCTACTATTACTACAGGCATGCGAATACCATAGTTGACACTGGTTTTGTGCCCGAGAGGGAGACACTGGTTTATCCCACAGACAAACCCACATTCGAAAATAGCAAGTTCATGGTTTCCGTGTTCATGGCTTCCATAACATTAATCCTCCAGCCCTTAGGTATCTCAACCATGGACGTTGCCATGGTGTATGCGGGTGTCTTCGCCGCATTCTCTTCAATAGTTCTTTATTTATTGATCAGGGACTTGTTCTTGGAATATGCACCCTACAACAAAGCAGCTGCTTTGTTCGCTGCTTTCATGTTGATTTTCAATCCTGCCTTTGCCGCCAAGGCAATAGCAGGCAATGCCGAAGACGATACATTAGGTCTTTTCCTTCTGATAGCCTCGTATTTTCTTTTCATCCTCTCATACAGAAAAAAGAGCTTCAAGCTATCTCTTATCTCCGGATTCTCTTTTCTACTGCTCAACATGACATGGAGCGGATATAACTTCGGCTTCCTTGTTTTGTGTGTGTTCACGATAGGTTACGCCACAATAAACGCCCTGCAGGACCTATACCTCTACATATTCCACGACAGGAAGAGGATAAACAGAAGCTATATAGAACACCTACCCTACCTGGTAATACCTGTGGTTATCAGCAACCTCTTTTTCATCATACTACACGCCCAAGGCGGGATGCCAGTATTCGGATTCAACGAGATACCTAAGTATAACCTGATAGCTTTTGGAGTAGCTATTGCCCTACCCCTCCTTCTGGAGATGCTCAGAGTCTATCTCTCAGATAGAATCATCAAAGATGGAAGGAACTACGACAGCAGAATAAACAACTTCCTCCAGAGAAACATTTATCCCATCTCAGGTGTTATGTTGCTTGGTGGCATCATTTTTCTGGTGTCGTTCATGGACCCTGTTGGCATACTCAACTATGGAGTTCATGTTGTTACCGGAGCGAAACAGACAGAGATTATCGGAATGACCACAGCAGAACAGAATCCATTATGCAGTAAAATATTCACAGAGAACTGCTTCATGAGCCTCTACGCAACCTTCGGTGTTGTAACCGTTTTCGCATTGTTTTCTGTTTTCATACTCGCCTACTATACCTTCGTTTCCAAGAAAAATCTTGGCCCCCTGTTTATTTTATGCTGGAGTCTGCCCATGATATGGGGTGTGGTAAATAAATCACAGTACCAGTTCACGGCAAGCATCCCCATAATCTCGCTGGGAGCGACCTTTGCCCTGCTTCTGGTGATGAAAAGAGAGGAATGGGAGACTCTAAGGGTCATACCAACCATCCTGTTGATTGCACTCCCTCTCGTTTTAACAATAGGAAGTCACACCCCGATAGTGGGCGCCTTCGGCGGCAGGATGCCCATGGATCGGGGAACCGAACCAGGGGATATAAAATACTGGTATCCTGCTCTGGAGTGGATTGGACAGCAGCCAGAGAATACAACAATACTTACCTGGTGGGATTACGGTCACTGGATTAGCGCCATCTCCAAGAGAACCAGCATAGCGGATAACACCAAAAAGAGGAGATTCATCGTCCAGGATTTAGCTAGATTCCATGTCTTGGAGGAGAATGAGACCAAGGCGTTGAATATTGCCAAAAAGTATAATGCAACCCATGTTGTCATAGACTATACCATGATAGGTAAAAGCGGCGCACCACACTTTATCGCCACCTCAAACCTGACTGCCCCGGTTGATGACCCAAACAGGGAGGGAGAGCACATGAGTTACGGACAATGTGGATTCTCTCCGAGGAACAGCCAGCTAGAGGCGAAGTATGAACCAAACAATGAGGGTGTGCTGGTTAAGAGGAGATACATAGTATTCACGTGCAACCTAGGTGGAGACTACAGGGAATACATTGGAGCCATCAGGTTTGAGATAACAAACGAGAGAAAAGGTGACAGGATAACAGATATCAAGATCAGCCCGGTCAGCAGGATAGGCAACCAGCTGATGCTGGAAAACGAGATATCATGGAGTGTATGGCAAAACGAGAAACACGGCTCCATACTAGGAATACAATCACTCAGGCTGATTTTATCGAACGCGATAAACTACAAAGACAACCCACAGATGTACATCAACTTCCCCACCTACAAAACACTCGTCTACGTGCCCGAGAAATTCAACAACTACATGATGACCCGCCTTTATTTGGGAGACCATCTCCAGGAATACAAGTCCGTGGGATTAGCAGATGAAAGCATCAGACCTCTTGAACACTTCAAGCTGGTAGATGAGTTCAGAGGAGATAGTGTGGAGGAATTCAACTTAGGGAAAGATAAATCCTACCTTGGTTATGTGAAAACATGGGAGATCGATTATAGAGAAACTATTTCAAATAATTCAGAGACATCCGATCAACTGCTTACATAAAAAGATATATATATCCTAAGAAACATATATCTCTAACATGGATGGGGGGAATAAAGGACAGGCTAGTATAGAGATGATAGTTACCATAGGGATTATACTCATTATCTTCATCATCTGCCTGATTTTCTCCCAGACAAAGATTAAAGAAAGCAACGAGTACACCATGCTTCTTGATGCCAAAAGAGTGTGTAATAGCGTTGCAGACAACATCGATACCATAGCCGAACAGGGGCCGGGATATTATAGATACATAAGCATCCCCAACACCATAAGGGGTGGATACGATTATAGGATGGTAACCTACTCGAAGTTTGTTCAGATTGAGTGGGATAACCCCACCTACAGCCCATGGAGCACCCAGATAATCACACAAAACGTTAACTTCTGCTGTAACGGAGTATGCAACGGCACAGACAAAGACGATACCGCTGAGGGGACTAAAGACAAGCTGAGCAAGGGGCTCTACCTTAAAAACAAGGTATTCAATGAGGGGGGTAAGATTTTCGTGACCTGCCATATGCCCGAGCTGAGGTTTTTCGAGGAAACATTCCTGCCCACGGGAGCAGAAGACGGCGAAAACATCACAGCAAGAATAGATGTTGTTAACTTCGGTCCAGTGGATGCCAGCAATTTCGGGATCAGGTTCACTCACGTAGAGTCAGGCATACAGAATACATTCCCAGTAAACTTACTGAAAGCGGATACCACCATGATAGCCAGAGCCGACTTCAATATAACAGCCTGCGGAAAAACCTGCGGAAACTATACAATAGAGCTCGATTTTGACAATAACGTCTCAGAGAGTATTGAATCCAACAACAACTTAACCTTGGAGGTCGCATGCATATGAAAAACATGAGATTAGGTAATAACAGAGGTCAGGCGTTCAGCGTAGAGAGCATATTCGCTTACCTGATTTTTCTCATAGTATTCTCTTCCGTTATTTTTTTGTGGAATCAGTCCACAGCAAACATAATGCAAGCCGAACATAGTGTTGAGGTACAGGATTTGGGCATGGTCATAACAGAGAATCTTGTCAGAACCAGAGGCATCCCGGAGAACTGGACAGACTATGATTACCTAAGCGAGGACTCCGATAATTTAGGTGTTGAAATAATAGGTCTGGCTGATGAAAGCAGGATACTGGAGGAGGATAAGGTCATAGCGTTCATGGACATGATGAATTCATCAAACAACAACTACACATCCCATAAGTGGCTTCTGGGTTTAAGCAAGCCGAGATTCCAGCTTGAGTTTTATTTCACCATAACCGACTTGAATGGTACATTATATAATATGAGTGGGAGGCTACTTCAGACAGGGAGACCGCCTTCAGAAGATGCGATATATAAGTTTCCCATCGTCAGGACCGCTATATTAGAGGATGAAATCGTTAAGGTGAAGCTGGTTGTATGGAACCCTGAATAATGAAAGATAAAGGCTATGCTATAATAATAGACGCCGTAATGGCATTGTTCATATTCATAGTAGTCGTTACCGTTATGATAGGTCCTGAATACTTCAGGACACCGCAGTCTGATGTACTCAGCTACAAGAAGCTTAACTATTGGGCTGATGACAGCCTGGATGTGATGAACAAGAAAGGTATTCTGGATGAGATAGCATATCAGTGGTCTATGTCCGGAGGCAACCGTTCCTCACCAAACTGGACTGTTGCCGAAAGCCTCTGCAGGAACTATACAGACAAACTCCTCCCCCAGAGCCCTGGCGTAGGGTATAGTATGCTCATAGGGGGGATGGAGTTATGCAACTCCAGCGGCAACATAAACCGAACACCTGAATCAATGTCGGATACTAAAGGCTCTGCCTCCAAGCTTCTGATAGGCTTCGGAGCGAATAAAACCGTCAAGGGCTTCATCGCCAACACCCTGTTGGCTGACATAAAGTCTAAATACACATCCAGTTTCGCATTCTTCGGCGGTTTCGTGGGTAACGGTAACATAACCAGATCTATTGATTTACCAGATGATGCGAAAATAGAGAGCGCCTACATGGAGCTGAACGCCGGCGACGGTTTCGACCTCTACATTAATGGAGTACAATGTGACAGTACGTACACTCCCGGGGCGGATGTGATGGCAGCTAACGTTAAAGCTACACTGGGCTGTACGAACTTATTCAGCTCAGGGAACAACACCATAGAAATCAACTTCACGGGAGGTAATCTCTCGAAGGCCTTTATCGGCGGAGGATTCATCCAGGTTAAACACAAGACAAGCGAGTTCTCAGAGCCGTACATGAGCAGGTATTATTTCCCTGGGATAAGGGGCTTCATAAACCTCTATTCCTCTTTTTATATACCAGCCGAGACACTTAATTCTATCACAGGCTACCTGCACTATAACCGGCCTGCTTCGGAGGGTAAGAGCGTTATATTCAAGGTAGGGAACTCTATAGTATATAACTCCACAGACAGCGGGGAGGTATCCTACTACCTGACGGACGACAACTTCACTAAGGACTACAGCCATAATTTCCTTAGGCTCAATACTGTACCAATCCGCATGTATATTGAGGGAGGTAATGGGACAGTGGATGTTGTGCTTTCCACGGATCTTTCCGCGAGCATGAAGACCTGTATGGACGTCGGCGGATTCAGGGTTGAGGACTGGAGCATAGGGGAATGCAATGGCTTCTGGGCTGACTTTGAATATGGATTGGGTGATGACTACTTGGATGGTGAAGACAACAGGTGGACGTTTTACAATTCAGGCTGGGGTGTGGACTTCGATGACAGCACCCTCTATGAGAGCAGCACCGGCTCAGATAGGAGGGCGGGCATAGATGTCACCACTCTTTCAACTCCTGCTGCCGGAGACTTCACCGCAAGCTTTAAGATGATGATGACCTCGGGAAGCGGAAACCGGTGGGCTGGCATGGTCATAAGGAAGACCGACCCAAGCCATAGTTACTCGGACAGCGGATACCTTATATTGTATGAATGGGACGGGACGCTTAGGCTGTGGAGTGATGGAGCAGATCTTCTACCGCCTGTTAACCTGCCGATTACGCCACAGAACACCTGGCGGGATATTAAGGTAACCGCAAGCGGCAACAACATAAAGGTTTCTGTTGACGGCACAGAGTACATAGATTACACCGATGCCGCATCCACCTACACCCACGGATTTATCTCCCTGCAAACAGGAGGCGGTGTAAGGGTTAAATTCGATGATGTGCAGATAGTGCCCACAGGCGCTGATTCAAGCATCTGTCCCAGGTTAGGCGTCTGCTACTTCTTCGATGATACAATACAGGATTTCCTGTATGAGGACATACAACTGCATCATCTAGTTGATGTAGACTGCGACATGGGTGCTGTTCCGAACTGTGCAGGAGGCACGGCCCAATGCTACTGTGTAAACTGCGCCCACTGGTTCCAGGTGGCTGAATGCGGCGGAGACACCGTGGGAGGAAGCTATGACGCATGCTGTGCTCCAGACACCTGCTGCGCAGGCCATAGCGCATGCTGCAGAGAAGACGATGATGGCGGCTTTTCAAACGCTTTACCTGACTGCGAACAGCCTGCTTGGAATGCGAACCACTTAACTGAATGCCAAGCAGTATGTGACTCTGGAGCATGGACTGGTTGGGCTCTTGGAAACTGCGCAGACAACGCCTTCAGCTCTGCAAGATGTGTCAGCCAATGTTCAGGCGGTCCAGGACCCTACCAGACATTCTGCCACGAAACACGTGCAGCCTGGGGGTCGGACGGCGATATGGGCGTAGGCAGCTTCACCGGGAACTGCGACAACCTCCCGCAGCCTCTTCCAGACAGCACAACCTATCAAAGCCCACAATATGTCTGCAACGGAGACTGCAACAATCCCCTGTATGAGAGATGCTCGGCAGAGTACGACATAGTCGGAGTGGTTGGAAGCTGCCCCTCAGGCGAATACTGCCAGTGCTTTACTGAAGGTGCAGGCGAGGTATGCTATGAATTCGACAGAAGGCTTAGGGGATATAGGCGTTACTGGCAGGACTGCACCAGCTACCATGGTAATGGTTACTGGCCTATATACGAAGACGCTACAGGGCAATGCTACGACTGCCTAACCTGGGATGACCACTACACCTGCAGAAGCGATTATGTGAGCGCCGGAATGGATGACTCGGACTGGAGTACCACAACCACCCGAGACACTCCCTGGGACTGCGACTGGTGCAGCCGTTTCTACAGGCACACCTTCAACATCCCGGACGCCTCAGCTATCACGTGGCTTGAGCTCAACATATCATGTGATGACGGAGCAGTCTGCTACATAAACGGTCATCCGGTGCTCTACGACCCCCAGGCTCAGGGGATGAGCACATGGAATGAAGAAGTCAATGTAAACCCTGGAGTTCTGGTGGATGGAGACAACATCATAGCCTGCCAGGTGAAGGAATACCGTGGAAATGAAGGATTCGACCTTAGGCTGGGAGCAGACACCGGGCTATTAGTTGATACGGGAGCGAGCTGGCTTTACCACCACCAGGATAATGACGACTACTGTGCGAGTGAGAGGTATCATCGTCATGCACCCGACTATAGATATGACCCTGACAGTTCATCATGCGAGTATGGGAATTGGGTGGACGACTGCGGAAGCACCTACCCGGCAGACCAACCTGCAATGGATGTTGCAGCATGGACTCGATACAATTCCAAGTGGAATTATAACAACGGACTTAAGCCTGTTGCAGAATATCTTGCAAGGATGCTTGGCGGGGAATTTATTGAATCCGAAAGCGGATATGGAGGAGATCCACCGGCATCATTCTGGAATTCAGCTGACGTATTGATAGTTGACGGTCACGGGGCTGACCCATGGCATCAAGCCGAGATATTGAATGCATTAAATAACAGCAAGATTGTTATAACAAGCAGAGACAACTTCGTCAGGATAAGGACGAACCTAGGAAACCCCCTATATGAGACAACAGACTCATATGATCACAGATGCTATTACTTCGATCAGGGCCCAGGCAGGTTTATAGGAGACCAGTATGAGGCCATGTCAGATTACTGGGAATCCAGCAACCATGTAAGAAGGAAAGAGCACAAGGCAGCGAACCTATTAAATGCTATATACCCTGTGTGGTACAATGGGGATGATCCAACCCATGTGTGCCCGACAGACTACTGCATCCCGGGAGGAGGAAGCAGAGGCTGCGTGGTGTGCAACATCACAAGAATTAATCTCGCAAAAGACCTGGATGAATTCTTTGCCCATGAGATACTAAGCAACGCGAGCGGCGCAAACATCGGATTAGTAGGTTACGGGTCGGAGGTCACCCAAACCCAAAACCTGACCTCAGACTTCGATTCACTGAATGACACAATATACAACTACAGTGCGAACTCCGGGTTCACCTGCATATCATGCGCTATCTGGGATAGCATAAAGATGCTCAACAACAGCAACACAGGAGCAACGAAGCAGTATATGATAATCATGAGCGATGGGGAAGCCAACACATGCATCAACGACAACGTGAAAGGAGCGGGAAGGATAACATGTGAACAGCCCTCCATGTTCGCGGGAGAGGGAGTAACAAACGCATCCAACGAAACAATATACCTGGCTTGCCTAGCAAAGGAAGTCTACAACATAACCGTCTACACAATAGGGTTCGCATTAGACAGCCCGGAGGGAAGGGATATATTGAACAAAACCGCTAAGTGCGGGGGGGGGAAATTCTATGCAAGCAGCAACCCGGAGGAACTCCAAAAAATCTATGCAAACATAGCAAAGGATATAACAGCACTCTCCCAGACCGTTGAGACCGCGATCACCAACACAACACTCTACAGTGATTCATATATTGCCTTCGACTACACCCCCTCCAACCCAGCAGGATACGGTGAGGTTGCGTTGACCTATGAAACCAACACATTCAATGATAATGTAAACTGCGAAGGGGATATACCATTACCCGCTGAGGGGGATATATGCCAGCTGATTGATGCTAAGGTCACCTCATATTCAGCAGACCATTGGACTGATTTTGGGGGAGTAAATAACTCCGGCTCCAGCGGTTCCTACCACGAAGCATTCAATTTGTCGGATGATTACGGTCCATTGTATTTCACGTTGGGTGACCCCTACATAGTCTACATCAAGCCAGACGACTTTGTTTTAGGGGAAACCAACACAGTGAAAATCCTCACAGGGGACAGCCCCACCGAGAGAACTAATTGTTCAGTGGACAACAGGGCTATATTAACCATAACCATCAAGGGATTCAGCGACACAGGAGAGAAGGTGTTTCCCTCGAGTTCAGGATGCAACTGGACTATAGAGTTCGCTAACGGCTCAAACACCTATCTCGTTAACTCCACTATCCCTTTAGGGTACACGGGCACCAAGAAATGCAAGTACACCAACAGCAGTATAGTGCCTGATGAGTCTAATCCAGGTGATGATGCAGAAAACTATGCAGTGTATAAGCTGTTAACTCAGCTGGATTTCAGCCCAGCTGGAGGGGATGGTGTCGTTGACATATTCTTTGATTTAGGGAGTGACGTAAATATTAGTATGAACCCCACCGCTAATGTAAGGTCACTGTGGGG
This sequence comes from Candidatus Altarchaeales archaeon ex4484_2, assembly GCA_002254565.1. GTDB lineage: Archaea > Altiarchaeota > Altiarchaeia > IMC4 > QMZM01 > EX4484-2. The sequence continues at coordinate 16,300 of NJEG01000012.1, forward strand.
TCCGGTGGAGATTAAATTAGTTGCCTGGCTTTAGATAAAATGAACAGGGTATTCGGGAACAGGAAGGGTTTTTTGTTCAGTGTCGCAGTCCTGATCCTGTTGCTCCCCCTGATTGTTTTTACCACAGTTTACAAGGAGATACCTGAGACCGAGATGAGGGATGCTGCAGGAAGAGCTAGATGTGATAAGATACACTACTTCGTTGAGGATATCAAGAGAGATATGGGCCGTGCATTGGAGATCTCAACCAAGTGGGCTATGATTGCTGCATATAGTCATATCACAGAAAGTGGTGTGGGGCTTGAGAACTATAAATTCAATTGCACATTAGACTGTGAAATCAACTGCAGCGAATTCGAATACGACATGACGGGTTCCACTGCCGCCTTGACGGAGTTGATAATCTGCGGCACACTGTATGGAAGGAATAACTCGAAGATGACGAACCACACATTCCCCCTCTGGTACAGGAAGATAATTAACTACTCCGAGAGGATGAACTACCAGGTTGATCTGGAGATTCTCTCCATGGAGTTAGGTCAGGTGGATGCCTGGAACGTCTACAGTTCACCCTTAATCAGGTGGAAGGTTCAGGACGTTAACGACATGTGCTATTATGAGGGTGTGCGAGATGACATCGACGTCAACACCTCCATAACAGGAGTATATGACCCACTGTATCCCCTGAACACCAAAATGTTCGGGTCTAAGATGATCACAAACTGCTCCATAAACATCTCAACCGAAAGAATAGCAGGATGCAGCAACCTTAATCTGAGCAACGGAAGCTGTTCAGGTACGGTATTGTTTCTATCCCCCATAGCCGCAGGGGATAAAGCAACCTACTGCACGGACCACGCTGATGAGATAGACAACCAGATTCTTGTAATCGATCAAGGTGGTGGAAGCTGCAACAACTTCGAGCAATCATGTTTTAACACCAGCGCAGACCACCATTTCGCAGGAGTTGTGGACTACTACAACAACAACTACGCTAACAGCTTCGTCGGTAAATGCAACATCACCATACCATGGATTACCGCAACATGCAAGATGGATAACGTCACAGGCCACGGCCCGGGAGTGGGATGCACAAGACCACCAGGGTGTGATGAGGGTAACATAACATCAAATGATACATGCATTTATATTGAAACAAATGAGGACTGTAATATACACAGGGTGGGCTTGGGTTTAGACAGCAGCAAGATAAAAACAGAATGTTATACCGTAAGCGACATAAACGAGTCCTACAACAGCTATTGTAATCCAATAGACCAGCAGCTGAACGGCCCCTCCTACCTGGACCGGCTGGACGGTAGACTCAATCTCTCACAGAAATACGTGAAGCAGACAAGAGATAAATACAACACCACCTTGCTTGGAATCGAGACCCTGGTTGATGTCTACTACATCGACAGTTTAACTGGCACCACGGTGAATGAAACCAGCACCTGGATAGACTACCTCTTTTGGCAGGGGATAGAAGGCTGCGCAGCAACATCAGTATGCGTGGACGAGGGATACATTCTTAACTTGGACTGCCCCCACGGCCTCAAATACGATGTGAGCACGGAATGCAAGCAGACCGGATGCTGCGGTGACGGAACATGCGGTCCGGGAGAGGACTATGTGCACTGTGATGACTGCCTCGCTCCACCAGCATGCCCCTCAAAGATTAGTTTAAACGACTGTAAGACCTGCTGGGGTCCAGGAGGCAACAACTGCAACGTAACCTACAACGTGACCATACAGAACTCAACAGTATACATGAATCTCTCAGCTAACCCCCAAATAGCTGTGACAAACAACTCAATAGAGACAAACACTTACATAATGCAGCAGGTAATAGGGCAGACAGGAGTCTATGAATACACTGTGGGGGTTTTCAATAAGAACACTGATAAAATCAACGCCACAGTATATGTCCAAGGAGGAGGTGGGGTTTGCCTGGACATAACCAACTCGACAGAAGAAGGTAAAGTTAAGGCTATAGGCCCTGACTGCTGATATTGTTTTTATATCCACACTACATAGTATTTAACACTATTATTTAGGTGATGTTGATGAAGCCATTAGATGCTTTAGGGAATGTACTTGGAGACCAGATACTGGTGCGACTAAAAAATGGGATGGAAATGCGGGGGAAACTGAAAGCCTTCGATATACACTTGAACATCGTTCTTGATGACGCTGAGTTCACTGACGGGGACGTTGAGAGAAAATTTAAGACCTTATTTCTGAGGGGTGATATGATACTCTTTATTTCATAAAAAAAGAAGATGACTAAAGGCACGCCAAGCATGGGTAAGCGAGGGAAGAAACACACCCACATCAGATGCACGCGCTGTGGTAAAGACTCATTTCATAGGAGGAAAAAAATATGCGCTTCCTGCGGATACGGTAGAAGCAGCAGACTAAAATGAGGAAAACCAAACACCTGCTCGATAAACTGAAAAGGATACGAGAGGTAAGAAAGAGATACCAGCTTAAAGTCAAAGACCTGATGACATCCCAAGTTCTGACCATAGACTCTGAGGAGAATGTGGTAGCAGCCGCTGAAAAAATGCTTGAAAACAAGGTACATGCACTGGTGGTTGCTGAAGGAGATAAACCGTTGGGAATTATAAGCACCTACGACCTTATTCTGGTGATGACCCTAAGCGACTTCGATAAATCAACGAAGGTTGAAGAGGTTATGGTACGGGAGCTGGTTACAATAAAACCCACAGAGCCTTTAAACAAGGCACTGAAGAAAATGATAGACTACAACATCCGGCGTATTGTTGTGGAAGAAGAAGGCAGGGTCGTTGGCATACTAAGCCTGATAGACATAATCCTTGGCTTCAGTGTGATACCTGAAGAAAACCTTTTAGCTGACTTAGAGAATTAGAGGGCCCGTGGTCTAGCTGGCTATGACGTTGCTTTGACGAATAACCTTTAGGGGAATTCAAACTGGCAAAGATCCCCGGTTCAAATCCGGGCGGGCCCATACTCTACCCCTTTCTTTGTAAAGAAAGTGGTAAGCTACAACACCCATTTAGGGTGTGTACATACCCGAAAAGGGTATTGTATCCCAAAGAAACAATTACTTTTTTAAAAAAACAGATAAGGGAGAATTGAGTTGATACACTCAAAAGCCTGCGGCTTTTGGTGCGCCAATACATGGAATGTATTGAGCGAGGGCGGGAAAGGTGTCCTTATGTTCAAATCCGGGCGGGCCCACTTCTAGATTCTTTTTTTTCATCCCCGACATGGGATAGTATTTTTATACATGGATTCCTAATTTCTTAGACGTGATTAAGATTAAAAATGGAGTACGTATATGGAGCGATGCTGCTTCACTCTGCTGGACAGGACGTGAACGAGGAAAACATAGAGAAGGTTATGAAGTCAAGTGGTGTGAAAGTAGACAGCACCAGAGTTAAGGCACTGGTGTCTGCCCTTGAAGGAGTGGACATCGACGAAGCCATGAGCACAGCAGCTATTGCACCCACAGCAGCGCCCGCAGCAACAGAGGAAGCCAAGGAAGAAAAGAAAAAAGAAAAGCCGAAAGAGGAGGAGAAAACAGAGGAGGACGCTGCATCCGGACTAGCTTCGCTGTTCGAGTAACTCTTTTCTTATTTCTTTTTCTATATGATTTTTTCTCTTATTTTAGATTCAATTCTATTAGATAACAATGGATTGGAAACTCTTCATCCCAGGCCCGACGGACGTCAGTTTGGATGTCTATGAAGCAATGAGCAAACCCATGATAGGGCACAGGGGAAAGGACTTCAGTGTTTTATTCGAAGAAACCGTCGATAAACTAAAAAAACTGATGTTTACCGAAGAAAGGGTCTACATATCCACCTCCTCATCCACTGGCTTGATGGAGGCTGCAGTGAGGAACTGTGTAAAAAATAAATGTTTGAACGTTGGTAACGGCGCCTTCAGCTGCAAGTGGCATGAGATAACCAAAGCCAACGGCAAGGAAGCGGATATGTTGTCTCTTACGTGGGGTGATGCCCCAACCGCTGAATTAATTGATGAGGCATTGTCGAAGGATAACTATGATGCTCTGACCCTAGTACATAATGAAACATCCACAGGAGTTACCGCACCCCTTAAGGAAATCGCTAAAGTGGTTAGAGACCATGATGTCTCTTTTCTCGTGGATACAGTTAGCTCCATGGGAGGGATTAAGGTGGATGTGGACCGCTGGAATATTGATGTATGCCTTTTTGGTGTGCAGAAGGCGATGGCCTTACCCCCAGGATTAGCCTGTTGCTCTGTCAGCGAAGAAGCCCTGGAGAAATCCAGGAACGTTGAGGATAGAGGCTACTACTTCGACTTCCAGGTGTTTGAGAAATACTACAAGAAAAATCAGACCCCAACTACTGCAGCAATACCCCTCCTCAGGGGTTTAGACTATCAGCTGGATAAGATACTCAACAGGGAAGGTTTGGAGAACCGCTTCCGGAGGCATGAAGAGATGGGTGAACTAACAAGAAGGTGGGCTAGAGATAGGGGTTTTGAGCTGCTGCCGGAGGACAGATATGCATCCAATACAGTATCCTGTGTGGAGAATACCCTGAAAGTAGACTGTGAAGCCCTTCAGAGGGATTTATACGAGAGAGGTTACGTCTTCAGCAACGGCTACGGTAAGATGAAGAACAACCATTTCAGGATAGCTCACATGGGTGATAGAAAACCTGAGGAACTAAAAGAATATCTAGAAACAATCAATGAATTAACCGGCCTGTGATCTTCTAGAAACTACATACTATTTCAGCAACACTGAATCCAAATGGAGAATGCTGTTTGTGCTTTTTGTGGGAAAAACAATACAAAAAAATGGTGTGAAAGCGAGGGTTTAGATGTAGTCAAATGCTCATGTGGGATGATATACCCTAACCCTCGATTGTCAGCGGATGAGATAAGCAGAGGATATAACAGCAACCGCTTATCAGGTGTTGACGACTACCTGGAGGTGGCTGAGGGAAACAAACATGACTTCAGAAAGAGGTTTGATTTTATAGAGAAGTATTCTCACAAGGGTGATATGTTGGACGTGGGATGTAATATCGGAAGCGCGATGGATGTTGCTGAAAGCAGGGGCTGGGTTTGTTCTGGCATTGACGTAAACAAAAAAGCTGTGCAGGTTGCTAGGAAAAAAGGGTTGAATGCTAGGGCAGGTCAGTTAGAGGATTCAAAAGGCTTTTATGATTTAATCTTCATGAACGATGTGGTAGAACACGTAGCTAACCCAAGGAAAGAGCTGGGGTTGGCTAAGAAACTCCTTAGAGAAGATGGTGTTTTGTACATATCAGCCCCTGACGGGGGTAGCTTGATGGCTGGGTTAAGCAGGGGTAGATGGCTGCATTTAAAACCCCGCCAGCACCTGTACATTTTTAATAGAAGGAATTTGAGGATGATGTTAGAGGAGGAAGGGTTTGAGGTATTGTATCTGAGTTCAGTTGGCAGGACTAGGAAGATATCAACTATAGTAAAAAAAAATGAGAACTTACTCTGAATCCATGGCTTTGATACTATCATTTGTTTTACATCCCCTAATGGAAAAAACAATTTCAATTAACTTGTTTGATGAGATACAGGTTTTGGCTAGGAAAGAGAATGAAACAAGATGAGAACGCAGTCAGGCCCATAACCTGTGTTATTGTCCCTGTGATTAAGGTGAAGGGGGATTTGCGAGGGAAATAATTCCAGTAGCTGTTTAGATGAGATGGCTCCCAGGAGGGTCCAGGACACTAGATACTAGTAGTATGCGCCGCTATTTTACACTCAGAAGGTAGGGATTCCATACTCTCACATGTGAGAGTTCCAGAAAAGTATTAAGTGGAGAGTATATATTAGGATAGATATATCTTGTTTTATTTATTCTAAAAAATATAATCTAAACAACAAATAAAAAACGAAGGATTTTCTTTCTCTGTAATCCTGACCCACAACGAAAAAAATTTTTTCTTTATTTCCTTCCGAAGTTTCCCGGGAGAATTCAGCCAGGAAAAAACAAGGATATATTGCTACAATATATGAAACCAGACCGGGAAAAATTCATCCGTATATTGTATCAATATGGATTCACTTTTACTGATGGTTTGGGGGGGATAATACGACAATTGATGCCAGAAAAAAGCGGATACCCAGAGATTTGATATTGTAACAATATATTTACTCCTTTTTTAGCTCTCAATCAAAGAATTAATCCATGGAACAGCGACTGACAGAGAAAGACAAAAAAAGACTGAAATTCGTGTTTGAATCGATAGCAAGGAATGATGCCTGCACCTACGACAAGCAGAAATGTCTCCAGCATCTTGAATCAATAATCAATCCCAGGTGTGTAGTCTGTAGAGAGCCTCTTGATAGCGATTTTGAGATAGTTAATGACAAGAAGATGCACAAGAAATGCCGTAAACGATACAAAGGATGACTTTTTTGTTTTTTCAGTGTTTTTTACTTCACAAGGGGTACCCCACAGAGCTGAAATAAGTGGATTCAGAGAAGGATATAAACGAAAAACCTTTTTTCGTTGAGTGGATGATATCTCAGCGAAAAAAAATACTTCTTTTTTGATGATTTAAGATAGATATAATAGAGTAGATATGTTATTTTTATTATATTTTAGGATATATGATATAAAATATCTTTTTTAGTGTATATCTCATTTTTTCATGTGAGAGTTCAGAAACACAAATCTACTCAATTTTGAGTACCTCATATTTTTGGGTATTTATCTTGGATGAAGTGCCATAGATTAGAGAAGGTGATAGTTAATGCAACCATATTGAGGGGAGAGGAACTCGAGTTAATAGAAGAAGGTTTTTTAAGGATAGAAGATGGTTTGATTAAGGAAGTGGGTGAGGGATATGAGAGAAGTGAGCTGGACTATAAAGAGTATGTGCTCATTCCTGCCTTGATGAATTCACACACCCATTTAGGTGATTCATTCGCTAAAGAAGCTGTTTCTGGATTAGATGTGAGAGAAGCTGTTGGCCCGGAGGGTAGGAAGTGGCAGCTTTATGGGGGTGAATGTGAGGAGTCTATTGTTGATGGAATGGGGGAGTCTATTGAGTACATGCAAGAGTTAGGCACTACATTCTTCGCCGACTTTAGGGAGGGAGGAAAGATAGGAATAGATAGGCTAAGGAAGGCATGTGAGGGTTCCCGAATAAAAAAAAGAATACTTGGGAGAGATGTCGACATCAACTATGTTGACGGCTTGGGATTGAATGTATACAACCTCAACCAGATCCCGGAAGACAGAGGAAACAAGCTTGTTGCAATACATGCAGGTGAGGAGGAGGGAGAGGTTTCTTTGGCATTAGAGCATGATCCAGACATCATAGTCCATGCTACACTGGCAACAAGAGAGGAGATAAAAGATATTGCTGAGAGAGAGATTGATGTAGTAGTCTGCCCTAGAAGCAATGCCGCCCTGGGTGTGGGATTCCCCCCAATAAGAGAGTTAATTGACGCGGGTGTAAGGGTTTCCCTGGGCACAGATAATGTGATGATTAACTCCCCGAATCTTTTCAGGGAGATGGAGTTCCTGTACAAGAGCTCGCATCTGTTTGGTTCACTAAGTCCCATAGAGGTATTGCAGACTTCCACAGTTAATCCAGCAGGAACATTTAACCTGAATTCTGGATTCATAGATGAGGGTAGAGACGCTGACCTGGTTTTTATAGATAAAGACTCTGTGAATATGAGACACAGCAGAGATATCCTCACATCTATAGTATCCAGGTGCGGCTCAGCTGACGTGAAAAAAGTTATGGTTGAAGGAGAGATGGTTGTGAATAAAGATGAACGATAGAATAGATAAAGCTATTGAGGAACTCAGAGAGGGGAATTACGTGCTGGTGCACGATAACTCAGGCAGGGAAAACGAGGTTGATATGTTGGTTGCCGCTGAAAAAATCACTCCAGCTCATGTAGCAACCATGAGGGGGGATGGTGGGGGGCTGATTTGTGTTGCCTTGGGCCGGGAGCTGGCTGATAGGTTGGGAATACCTTACATGGTGGATATCTTAGGCGAAGCCAAGAAAAAATATCCCCTCCTAAACCATACTATACCCGATGACATACCCTACGATGAAAAATCCTCTTTCTCTCTGACCGTGAACCACAGGAACACTTTTACAGGAATAACAGACCGAGATAGGGCACACACGATAAAGAAGCTGGCTGATTTCTTCAAAGGCGATGTTTCAGAGAAAAGATTTGGGTTAGAGTTCCGGAGCCCCGGGCATGTTCATTTATTAATTTCATCCGGGCTGGAGTTCAGGGAGGGGCATACTGAACTTACAACAGCTCTTGTGGAGATGAGCGGGCTTATTCCAGTAGCATGCATATGTGAGATGATGGATTCCAAAACACATAAAGCCTTAACTGCGGGGAAAGCACAGGAGTATGCAAAGAAAAACAACATGGTTTTCCTTGAAGCAGGGGAGATAAAAGAAACCCGCATGGTTTAAAATACGTATCCAACCCAGAACTGTGGTTTATTTCTCGATTATTTTTTCAACAACCCATTCATTTGAAACCCATAAACCAATTACTTGAACAGACTGTTTCATGTTTTTTAATTTATTA